>CALEYM010000852.1 GCA_937926185.1 uncultured Bacteroidota bacterium
TGGTAAAGGCCGTGTTTTTGTTGCTCATGTTGATTTTGCCTTTCCATGCCACCGAGCGTTTAAAATCGGCCAGCGCCTGTTTTTCGCTGTCGATCTGCTTTTGTATGGCAGCCGCTACGCTGTCCGATGCCGCCGAATACCGGCTGCGGATTTGTACGCTTTTGTCCGTTTGCCGTTGGGTGAATTCTTTTGCACCTTGGGTGGACGTGTACACCGCTACGCCGATCAACAGCACATTGATAGCCAGGGAAGCCCACGACACCGAAACGCCCGACTGCGCCGCCCTGGACTGAATGAGGGATACCACGAAGGAACCCAGACAAAGCCGTTTGAAAACTTCGATACCGGCCAGCAAAGCGCCGGCCAGTAAACAGGATATGACCAAAACCGCCGTTTCGCCGAATTGCGGCAGGACGCCGGCTACCAGCCGCTGACCGAAGGTAAAAGCAAAGAGCGCCGAAAGCGCCTGAAACAGGTACGACGCGACGTTGGCGGCCTGGTAGTGCGCTTTGTAGCGTTCGAGAAAGGTTTTTTCCCGGTAAACTTCCTGGGCGCGCTCCACGATGGAGCCGTGTTCAAACTGTTTAAAGACCTGGGCGGAAGGATTGGAGAAAATAGCGGAAGGCGTTGTTCCTTTTTGCATGACCTACAATTTTAAGTGAATGTATGGAGTGATTTTTAGTACCCACATTTTACACCACCTGAAAGCGGTGTTCACTTAAAACATTGAAAGTCAAACGTTTGATTCTGCGGGTTACAGTACCTGTCTCTCCGCCACCTGAAAATGCAGCGGGTGAGCGCCGAAACGAGGAAGATTTACTTCCGGATTTCGGCGCTCACCCGCTTTTGTTTTACCTGTAACACCCGCATTAAACCCTCACTCTCCCAACGCCTTCCGTATTTTTTCCAGATCCAGTTTGGTGGCAAAAGCCAGTTCTTCCTGTTCCGTGGCAAAGCCGTTGGCGCGGACCATGATCAGCGTCTGGCCCAGCGGAATCTGGATTTCGGTGGACCTCGTTTTGGTCGTTCCGTCGTCCTCGGTTTCAGATTTTAAAATGGCCCGGGTGGTGCCTACCCGCACGCTCTTGTATTCCTGCCCCAGCATACTCGGGTTGCTGATATACATGCTCAGGGTGCTGAGCAAGGGCGAATTGGCCAGTATCTGCACCTCTGCATCATTGCTTTCTTTCGCTTCATTGCGGTATCTTTTGGTGATTTGCATGCCGCCGCCGATCATGCCCATACCGGCGGTACTGACTTCGTTTTCGCCGTCGGCTTTAAGACCGTTGATTTCGGCAGGGAGCGATTCGGCTACCTGTTTGGCCAGCTGCAGGTTGATGTCGTTAATGGCATCCTGCAAACTCAGTATGGCCTGTTTGTATTCCTGTTTTGACAAATAATCCTGGGCTTCTTTGATGAAGGCATCAGCCTGGCTTTGTCCGGAGACCCTGATACAGATCAAAGCGGCGATGAAGAAAAGAGCAAATTTTTTCATACCAAATATATCGATTTTTGTTTTAATATATCTGGCAAATATAATAAATTGTTTTTAAAAATTTATTTGATAGCGGCCTGAAAATGAAACGGGTGAGGAGCGAAACGAAGGAAGATGTTTTCTTCCCTGTTCCGGCCCTCACCCGCTCGTTATTTGCCGGCTGCTGCTCCTACCCGTTCTCCGTGAATCCGGGATAAAGGGTCATCCCGCCGTCCACAAAAATGGTAGTGCCGTGGATGTAGTCCGACTCGTCGGAGGCCAGCCAAACAGCCACCGCGCCGATGTCGGAGGTTTCGCCGACGCGTTTGTACGGGATCAGTTCCAGCAGTTTGTTTTCGGCTTCGGGCGTTTCCCAGGCCGGCCGGTTGATCGGCGTTTTGATGGCGCCGGGGCCCACGGAGTTCACCCGGATCTTCATCGGGCCGTATTCCTGCGCCAGGCTTTTCATCATCAGCATGACGCCGCCTTTGGAGGCCGCATAATTCACGTGGCCGCCCCACGGAATCACTTCGTGGACAGACGACATACAGATGATCTTGCCCAGGGCCACCGACACATCGGGCCGCGGGCCGCGGCGCAGGAACTCGCGCACGGCTTCCCGCGCGCAGAGAAACTGGCCGGTCAGGTTCACGTCGAGCACGAACTGCCAGTCTTTCAGGCTCATGTCGTGGAAAGCGGCGTCGCGTTGCAGGCCGGCGTTGTTCACGAGAATGTCCACGGTGCCGAAAGTGGACACAGTTTGCCGGAACATGTCCACCACCTGGTCTTCCTTGCTCACGTCGCATTTGATGGCGATAGCGGTACCGCCGGCCTGGCGGATCTCGTCCACCACCTGTTGGGCGGATTCGTCGCCCGCAACGTAGTTGACCACCACGTTGGCGCCGTCGCGGGCCATGGCGACGGCCACCGCCCGCCCGATGCCCGAGTTGGCGCCGGTGACGATGCAGGTTTGTTTTTTTAGCCTGTTATTCGGTTGTTGATACATAGTGGATTGTAAATCTTCGTTTTGCGGGGTATGGTGTTGCAGTCGCCGCCGCGGCGGCAAATACAACTTTAAACCCCGCTCAAATAAAAATTGTGTGTTTTAAACGTGAATAATTGTGTGATTTTGAGTGTTTAACGGAGCTGT
>CALEYM010000853.1 GCA_937926185.1 uncultured Bacteroidota bacterium
TAAAGATATTTACCGGCATCCATATTTCCAGCATTTCCGGGCTACCCAATAACGCGCCAATCCCGGCATTCATCCGCCCAAATCCGTCATTCGGCAACACCCTTTTGCATCCGGAAGCGCAGGGCCGGCATTTTTGTTTTCGTAAAACGGCTATACAAGTTAAAAAAAACATAAGCCGCCGTACCAATTGCGACCCGCCTCCCGTGGCGACCCGTCTGTTGGAGTTGATTTAAATACAAACATTCAATGATGAAACCAATCAGCATTTTCGCCCTGCTCGCCCTGACGAGCCTCTTCGCTTGCCGCGCCCCGGAAATCGTCCTCGACGCCTCACTTAATGCCGAAGCCATGCCGGTAAAAGGCCGCAACGGCCTGCTCATCGGCCAGGTGATCCGCTACGGTGAATACAAAACCGACAAAGTGCGCCGGGGCTGGACCAAAGGTTACGACATCCCCTTTGTTGTACGCTTCCAGGCTGCCAAAGAAAAACTGAGCTTCACACAATTCGGCCCCAACTACCAACAGGCGGAAGTGGCCTGTATCAGCAAATTTAAAAGCAAAGAGATCGAACTGGTGCGCGACTTCTTCGGCATCCCGCTCGAATACCAGAACTTCTTCGCCGGAAATATCTCCTTCGGGGAAGGTCGCCCCAACTGGGATTTTATCATGCACAATCCCAACGGCGACTTCCTTCGCGAAAAAGCCTCGGCGGGTTTTGCCCAAAACGGCGCGCAACGCATCGACATTGAGGCTGTTCGCGGGCTGAAAGGTCAGCCGGAATGGATGAAAGAACTCACGGTTTACGGCCATGAATTCCGCATCGGCGGGAAAGCAGTGGGCGCCGTTTCCACGGTGAACAAGGGAACCGTCTGGATCGATCCGAAACTCGACGACGAAACGCGCACCGTGATCGCCGCGATAGCCACGGGGCTGCTGCTGCGCACGGATGTGGAATCGGCGGATATGTCCGCTTCAAGGTAAACGATTAAACACAAATAAGTTATGAAAACAATTTCTTTGAAATCCGCCTTACTGGCTTTGTCTGTCGTGCTCAGCCTGGCTGCCTGTGACAAGGACCCCGCGGAAACGCCAGCCCAAATTCCGCCTCAGCAGCAACTGCCCAATCCTTTGCCGTCCAATGCGCTTGTCAAGCAGATCAAATGGGACGAAAACGACCACGAGACCTTTCAGTACAACGACAAAGGACAAGTGTCGCGGCTGCGTTCACAATGGCAGTACGTGGAAGGCGACCCCACTAAAATCCGCACCATCGTGTACGATTTTCAGTATGATGAACAGGATAAACCGGTTCAGGTGAATCTCTCGGATGGTTTCAGCGCGCGGTATTTTTACCATGACAGCCTGATCCATGTGACAAAAGAACTCTATCCCGGCGGTGGCGTGGCCCGCGAAGTGACTTACATCTATGCCAACAACCGGGTGGCTCAGGAAACCTGGCGCGTCAGCAACCTGCCCGGCGAACCGGTTAGCGTGTACAAACACGCTTTTTCATACGACGCCAAAGGCAATCTGAACAAGATCGAAATATTTGAGCAGCAAGAGGACCTGACGTATAAATTGCTCGAAACCACGGAGTACAGCGATTTTGACGACAAGATCAACCCGACCAGTTGGATGTTGCGTTACCCTTATTTGCCCCAGATGCGCTGGCAATTCAACAACCCGCGCCGGGAAGTGCGAAAAGTGGCTGGCGGCCAGACGGAAGTCACCACCTATTCGTATGAATACAACGCCCAGGGTTTGCCGGTAAGCCAACGCAAGGAAAAGCCGGTTGGCGGCGTTTTGACGGCGCAGTATCAATATTGATCGACAACTAGGAAAAAAAGACCACGTACACCCAGATCATCACGTAAAGCGCTCCAATAATCTTGGGGACATTGTTCTCAACATGCGTTAAAGGAGTATACTTTTTCGGGTCGTTACCCTCACCAAGCGCTTTCCATTCTGCCGACCAGTACGGACTGGCCGGCAGTTTTTTTTCCAACCGGCCGATAACATCATACTTTGCCGTATTCAACTGCCGGTATGATTTGATCAGACGCCACCAGAAATAACACAAGGTCAGGATGGCGATAACGGGAAAAGTGATCAGTAATCTTGGGTAGATCAGTTCAATCTTGTCAAAGGCAAACCCAATGGCGCCGATGAAGGTGGTGTGCAGCGTTAAAAAGAAGACGTTGGCAAGATTGCGTCTTTCGCTGATCTTGTCGGCCATTTCTACATAAAGCTTGTATTGCTCAAGCAAATGTGTTTGATACAATGCTTTATCCCCGAAATATGCATCTTCCTTTCCAGGAATGTTCCATAAGTTGTTTTCCGTCATTGTCTGGTTGGTTTTAGTTTACGGCAACAAACTTAGCCCGAATTTGACATGCCGCAAACGCGGGGCTGAAAAAACGTTCGCCACCGTACACCCCGCTTGTCCGAAAACGAACAACCACGCTAAAACGTAAAAAGTAAAAACCTGGTTTTCAATATCTTATGCGGATGGCACACCAATTGAGGCCAAAATGAGTATTCTCCTGTCACGTTTCCGAACCCTCCGCGTCATGCTCCGCAATTATTTCTTGCTTTCGCTCCGCACCTTGCTGAAAAACGGCCGCTACACGCTCATCAATGTGCTCGGGCTGGCCGCGGGCATCACCTGTTGCTTGCTGATCCTGTTGTATGTGGCCGACGAACGCGGCTACGACCGCCACTGGCCCAACGGCGCGCGAATCTACCGGATGTCGCTGGAGCGTATCTATCCCGACCGGCGCACGGGCTATGCCATCGTGCCGCCGAGCTACGCGCAATCGGTAAAAAACGAATGTCCGGAAGTGGAAGCGGTCACGCGCATCGCCGATTTTAACCGGGGCGGCGTCACTGTTTTTAAGGTAGGCGAACGAACGTTCGAGGAAACCAGCCTGCTCGCCGCCGATTCCACTTTCTTCAGGGTATTCCAAATACCGATGTTGCATGGAAATCCCGAAACGGCCCTGACCGACCCGGACGGTATCGTGCTGACGGCTTCCACCGCGCGGCGGTATTTCGGCAAAACCGAGGCGCTGGGACAAATCATTCAATTGCCCGGCGGCAATCAGGCGCGCCAATTGGCCGTGGCGGGCGTTTGTGAAGACCTGCCCGAAAACGCGCATTTTACCTTCGATATACTCCTGCCCACGAAAGGCGTACGTTTCCTGGAGGCGCTCAACCACATCAGTTTTGCGGCCAACACCTATTTTTTGCTGCACCCCGGCGCCGACTCGAAGGGTATGGAGGCAAAATTTCCGGAGATCGTGGAAAAATACGCGGCAGGGGAAATCCAGCGCAATTTCGGCGTCAGCTGGGAGGAGTTTAAAAAAACGGGCAACGGCTACCGCTACTACCTCACGCCGCTGCGCGACATTCACCTGCACAGCAACCTGGAAAGCGAACTAAAAACGCCCGGCAACGCTACCACGACCCGGGTGTTCACGCTGGTCGCCCTGTTTATCCTGCTCATTGCCTGCGTCAATTTTATGAACCTGGCCACCGCCCGCAGCGCCGAACGCGCCCGCGAGGTGGGCCTGCGCAAAACGCTCGGCAGCGGGCGCAAACAGCTGATCGGGCAATTTCTCCTGGAAGCCCTCCTGGTGAGCGCCTGCGCCACGCTGCTCGCGGCGGGCCTGACTGCCCTCTCCCTGCCGGCGTTCAACGAACTGGCCGGCAAAAACCTGAGCCTGTCGCAATATGCCGCTGGCCGGAGCATCGCGGGATTGTTGTTGTTTACCCTTGCGGTGGGGCTGCTGGCGGGCAGTTATCCGGCTATCGTGCTCAGCGGTTTCCGGCCAGTTGAGGTATTAAAAGGTCAATTTTCAAAACAAAAACGCGGCGTCGCCCTGCGCAACGGTCTGGTGGTGTTTCAGTTTGCCATTTCCATACTAATGCTGGTCAGCACGATCGTCGTGTTCCGGCAATTGCAGTTCATCTCTGAAAAACAACTCGGATTTCAAAAAGAACACGTCGTAACCATACCCAACGCTTTCTTCCTGGGGCCCAAAACACAGGCTTTCAAAGAAGAACTGTTGCGCATACCCGGCGCCATTTCTGTGGGCGGCGCAAGCGAAGCGCCCGGCGGGCCGAACTATTTCGGCATTTCGTTCAAAAAACCGGAAGACAACACAAGCGTCACCGGCCGTTGTGCCGTCGTTGATGAAAACTACCTGCAAACCCTGGACATGGAACTGCTCGCGGGCCGCGGTTTTTCCAAAGCGTTCAACGACTCCCTTTCGGTTATCCTCAACGAACGCGCGGCCAGCGACCTGGCGCTCGGCCCGGAGCCTTTGGGTAAACAACTGGTGATGCCCGGCAGCTTTTTCGACCCCAACGAAGGCGACGTGCAGTTTACGGTGATCGGCGTGGCGCGCGATTTTCATTTCCAGAGCCTGCATGAGAACATCGTGCCGCTTTTTCTGGTCTATCACCAGGTGGCCCAACGTACGAACAATCTGCTGGTGGCGCGTATCCAGCCGGATCAGTTTCAGGGGTTTATCGGGGAGGCGGAAAAATTGTGGAATCGGATGGCGCCCGAACGCCCCTTTCACTACAGCTTTCTCGACGACGACCTGGCCAATCTGTACGCCGCCGAACAACGGGAACAGCGCATTTTCGGCCTCTTCGCCCTGCTCGCGGTTTTTATCGCCTGCATCGGCCTGCTGGGGCTGGCCGCTTACATGACCCGGCAACGCACCAAGGAAATCGGCATCCGTAAGGTGTTGGGCGCCTCGGTGATGGGTATCACGGGGTTGTTGGCCAAAGACTTTTTGATCCTCGTCGTTTTGTCATTGGTCATTGCTTCACCCCTGGCCTGGTATTTTATGGACCGCTGGCTTTCCGATTTCGCCTACCGCATCCACCTGCAATGGTGGATGTTTGCCGCCGCGGGCGCGGCAGCGGTTGCCATCGCGTTTCTGACAGTGAGTTTTCAGAGTATTACGGCGGCGCTGGCGAATCCGGTGAAGGCATTGCGGAGTGAATAAATGCATTTGCCCATTGCTTAGCGAAAAAATGCAACGGCCAGTATTACAATAAGCAATGCTACCATTAAGGTCATCTTGCCGATCGGTTGTATTTTCTTAAACTGTGCATCCGCGTCGCCTGTTTTGGCTTTGGCGCCAGCCAAACTGATTACTGTTACCAGCGACACCAACACGACCACCAGCGCCAATTTAGCGATCAGTAAGGGGGAGGAAGGTAGTATTGACCAGTAGGGAGTCATCAGGAAAATTCCGGAGACCACCAGCAGAACCAGTCCGATCTGGCCCATTTTACTCAAAGCAAGGGTGTGTAACCGAAATTTTTTTGCTTCGGTTGCTTCCATTTTGGAACCGGCAATACCTAAAAACATATTGGCGAAGCTCGTTCCCAGGCCCATTGCGAGCCCAACAAAGTGGATAACTAACAAAACTTCTCTCATGGTATGCGAATTTTAATTTTTGAAGTTAGACCATGAGGCTGCCGCATAAGTCGCACTTTGGTTTACGAGCATATTGGGGATATTCTGCCTCCTGCAGAAAATCCCCGACATGCTTAGTACAACACTACAAACTACCGAAAATCAACTTTATACCTGGCCGACACACCTGAAGAAACCATTGCCGCGGATCAAATGACAATCACCACATTTCCTTTTTTCCGCCCCGTATCCACATACCCATGCGCCGATGCAATTTGCGCGAAGTCATATTTTGTATCGATAACCGCTTTCAACTTACCCTCCTCCGCCATCTTTTTCAGCAGTTCCAATGCCGTCACTGTTTCGACTGCCACGCCGGAAATCACTTTTTTACTCCCGGTCAAAGACACCCAGGCGCCCCGGAGCATGGCCGTGAGCATAGCAGCCCCAAGTATCAGGGTTCCGTTTTCCCGGAGCGCGGCAAGACAGGTTGAAAACGGCGCTTTGTTCACCGTTTCAAATACGACATCGTACTGTCCGCCATTTTGCGCAAAATCGGTTTTGGTGTAGTCGATCACGTGGTCGGCGCCCAGAGATTTGACCATTTCTACATTTGCCGTGCTGCAAACGCCCGTCACTTCCGCTCCGAAATATTTCGCGATCTGAACTGCCGCCGTACCAATTGCCCCGGAAGCCCCATACACCAGCACTTTCTGACCAGCCTGAATGTTGATTTTTTGAAGAAAATGCACCGCTGTCAGGCCGCCAAAAGGCAGCGCCGCGGCTTCCTCGTGACTAATATTATCCGGTTTGACCGCAAGCGTTCCTGTTTCGGGCAGGCTGATATATTCGGCATGGGCCCCAAAATGCGGATAAGCAGAACCGAATACCTGGTCGCCCACCTTGAATTTCCGCACGTTTTTGCCCACCGCTTCGACGGCGCCGGACAAAACGCCCCCCAAAACGGATTTGGACGGGCGGAACAAACCGAAGAAAAACCGCACTGCAAAAGGGTCGGCCCTGCGCAGCCGGGCATCGGCGGAAGTAACCGGTGTAGCGTGAATTTTTATCAGGATTTCATTGTCCTTCGGAACGGGTTTTTCAAGGGTTTTGATTTGGAGTACCTCCGGAGCGCCGTATTCGGCATAAACTGCTGCTTTCATGGTTAACGTCATTTTTATTTTCTTTTGACGCCACAAAGGTCGGGGCGCCGAAAGCGCGCATCGTTCCGGTTTATAAATCGGAACGTATTATTTTACGACCTCTTTCCAGTAAGCTTTGGGCGTTTTGCCCGTCATTTTTTTGAAAAATGTATTGAAAACGGTTTTAGAATTAAATCCGCTTTCATAAGCAAGTCCCCGAAGGGTCAGGTGCTGAAAGGAAGGGTCAACGGCTTTTGATTTAAAGGTTTCCAATCGGTAGGCGTTGACGAATTCCGCAAAGTTTTGATCAAAACCTTCGTTGAGCAATTGGGACAAATGGTTGGGCGGGATGTTCAACATTTGAGCCAAGTCACGGAGCGTCAACCCGGGGTCGAGGTATGGTTTTTCCTCCGACATCAAATGTTCCAACTGCTGCCGGTACTGGTTAAGTTCTTCTTTGCTGAAAAGTGTTTTTTTGTATTTTCTTTCGGAACCCTCAAAAGCGGTTTTTTCTCCCAATACCTGTCGCATCAACTCCTGAAAACGGGGAACAGAACGAAGCGGTTTGAGGAGCGGGTCAATATTGAGATACACCATCATGGGTAATCGGAAGGCAATTCCCCGTTCAATTAATTGAAGCGCGGCCTCCGTTCTGCCCAGCATGGCCTGGCAAAGGATCAACAGATTCATTGCCCGTTCCGTCAGGTCGGTTTGCAGCTTCATTTCTATTTCAGCAATACCTGCTTCCGCCCGGGGGGTGTCGCCCACAGCGGCGTAAGCAAGCGTTGTTCCGCCCAGTTTTAGTATATCGCCCGGTTCGTCATCGGGCAGTTTTTGAAAAAAAGCCAATCCATCCGCTGCCCGCCCCATACATAATAACGACTGCCCCCAATACAAAATAGGTATAGAGAAATTAGATTTCAGCTGAACGCTCTTTTCAAAAGATTCAATGGCTTTATCAAACTTCTCCTGCGCGTATAAAATAAATCCTTTCAGGTGATAATTTATCTCGGAAAACGGGTCGAGTTCCAGGGCAGTTTCCAGGTAATGTAAGGCCGCCAAATATTTTCCCTCCGCTACAAGCACAGATGCCATGGACTG
>CALEYM010000854.1 GCA_937926185.1 uncultured Bacteroidota bacterium
GAGTTTGAAGTTTGAAGTACTCAGCCTTCCGAACTTCAAACTATCAAACTTCAAACTTCAAACTTTTTTTTTCTCCCGTGCAGCGTTTGCCGGCAAAGTCGCGTATGTCTGTTTGTAAGCGCGTTTGCAGGTTGATTAATGGCAAATTCTTAAAAAAATGAAAAAATCGCTCTTCTTATCCCTGCTCATACTGACGGCTTTCCTGGCCTGCCGCAAAGACCTGGAGTATTCCGAATCCAACATCCGTTATCCCGAACCGTACGTACAGGTAAAAACCAGCATCGGCGGCCTCATTGTTGATGAATCGGGCGGCAGGGTGGCCGGCGCCACCGTCCGGCTCGGCGACCAGACCACGAAAACCGACGACAACGGCGTGTTTAACTTCCGGGACGTCTACGCCAATGCCAAAGGCGCTTATGTCAAAGTGGAACATCCCGGCTACTTTCACGGCTCCCGCACGATCAACGTGTCCAGCGGTACGCGTAATACGGTTAAAATACAATTATTGTCCAATACCGTCACCCGCAATATAGATGCTGCCTCGGGGGGCACAGCCGATTACGGCGATTACAGCGTTGCGCTGCCCGCCGGCGGTATTTCCACAGAAACCGGCGCGCCCTACATCGGTCAGGTGGGCGTAGCCGCCAAATGGCTCAACCCCGTTTCGCCGGACTTCGGCGAGCAAATGCCGGGGCGCCTGCAAGGTATTACGACGGATAATGAACTGTCGGGCATGATCTCCATGGGTATGCTGGCCGTGGAACTGAAAGACGCCGCCGGCAACAAACTGCGGATTCGCGACGGATTCGAGGCCACCCTGCGCATGAAGGTGCCTGCCGCATTGCTCGGCAGCGCTCCCGCCACCATCCCGCTCTGGTATTTCGACGAAGAAAAGGGTCTGTGGATGGAAGAAGGCGAAGCTGCGCTGAACAACGGTGTGTATGAAGGCAAAGTAAAACACTTCAGTTTTTGGAATCACGACTACAAAGATCCGCTGGTGGAAATAAAATTCAGCGTCGTGGATCAGGATGGCAACCCCGTGGAAGGCGCCAAAGTGCACACCACCTTGCCGAATACCGGCCTGTTCGGGTATGGCTATACGGATAACATGGGCTGCGTTTACGGTTTGGTACCCCAAGACCAGGTTTTGAACGCCGCCATTTATCCGCCCAATTTGAACTGCGCCGCGCCGGTTTTCCAGCAACAGATCGGCCCTTTCAGCCAAAACGGTTCCTTTACGTTTACCATCAATTTAACTGCTGTTTCCACCTATGCCATTACCGGTAGGCTGACCGACTGCAACGGCGACCCCGTAAGCAACGGCTACGTAACAGTCAACGGCCAGAACGATATTTTCTGGACCGACGGTAACGGGGATTTTGAAGCGAATTTTATCAGTTGCACACCGCTGACCTCGGTCAATGTGACCGGATACGATATGGCGGCGCTGAAAACTTCCATTCCCTCTCCGGTTGATATAAGTTCCGGTTCAGGCGATGCCGGTGTCCTGACGGTCTGTAATGCGCTGCAGTCCTACCTGATTTATGCCTTCGGCGGGCAGGTTTTTACTGATCCCAATCCTGTTTTCGCTCACATACAGGACACTATTACCGGTCAAATACTCGATGCATTTACCATTCAAACAGGTATTCCATCCGATTTATTCATCACCGCTATGATCGACAATGTAACAAGTACAGGTACCTATGTCCCCGCTTACTTTTACGCCGATGGTAGCGTAAACGGCAACAATGTGGTTCATTTCTGCCAGTTCGCTACCTGCAGCGGCATGACGATTACCATTTCCGAATACAATGGCATCGGCGGAATCATCAGCGGTACTTTTTCCGGTACGCTGGACAATTCGGGCAGTGGCCAACAACCGCCCCCGCCAATCGCTGTTAGTGGCTCCTTCAGAGGCATTTTGCAATAAAAAATGGGTTAAGACGCGGTGTTCCGTCCAACCCGTGTATGGAGTGCCGCGTCATCTTCCGTTTACCGTCAAATTTATAGTCCCTACAACTATGCACGACCTCATCACAGGCTGTAAACACAAAAACCCGGCCCGGCAACGCGAGTTGTTCGGGCTGTTTGCGCCCCGGATGATGACGGTGGCCCGCCGCTACACGGCCACGCATACCGAGGCGGAGGACGTATTGCAGGAGGCGTTTATCAAGGTGTTCCGTTCTTTTGATCAATTCGAGGGAGCCAAAGGCGCGCTCGAAGCCTGGATCCGGCGTATTGTGGTCAACACGGCCATCGGGCACTGGCGACGCCGGCACCGGCATTTTTCGGCATCGCCGGAGGAATACCTGCCCGAAAATCCTGTGGCTGCCGAAGCCGACACCCTGATGGATGCTGAAGAACTGTTGCAACTCATCGCCTCGCTGCCGCCGGGGTTCAGGGTAGTGTTCAATCTCTACGCCGTAGAAGGGTATTCCCATACGGAAATTGCCGCCCTGCTCGGCATCACTGAAAGTACTTCCCGCTCCCAACTGGCGCGGGCGCGCAAACAATTGCAGGAAGCGGTTTTTTCACTTCAAAAAAACGGAATGGTATGAACGAATTTGAAAAATATACAAAAGATATCCTGAACGATTACCCTTCCCCGGTAGATACGGAACGCCTGTGGGCGAATATCGACCGGGAACTCCGGCCCGGCAAACGCCGGCCGGCGCCTTTCTGGCTTTGGGGGCTGGGACTGGCAGTGGCAGTAGTGACCGGGGGAATCATGTTTGTTTTACATCATCAAAAAAATATATCCCAGACGCCTGCATCAGGACAGAACGTGGTTGCCGGCAAAACAGGGGAGGTTCCCGAGCCTTATTATTCACCACGGAGGCACGGAGGCACGGAGAAGGAGGCAGATCGTGGGTTTGTACCGTCGTGGCAAACCCCACCCCCGACCCCCCGACCTGCGGTAC
>CALEYM010000855.1 GCA_937926185.1 uncultured Bacteroidota bacterium
TCTAAACCCTCTAAACCCTCTAAACCCTCTAAACCCTCTAAACCCCTCTAAACCCCTCATAAACCCCTCATAAACCATCTAAAAAAACGCCCATGATAAAAAAAATTACGCACGTCGCCGGCTTGGTGCTGGCCTTTTCCTGCGCATTATTCGCCCAGCAGGAGCCGCAGTTCACGCAGTTTATTTTTAACAAACTGTCGTTCAATCCTGCTTATGCCGGCAGCCACGTTTCGCCGGTGCTGACGGCCATATACCGCAACCAGTGGATGGGTATCGACGGCGCCCCGAACATGCAGGTATTGTCGTACAATCAGCCCATGCTTGGTGAGCGGCTGGGTTTTGGGGTGACGCTTTCGCGTACCAGTATCGGTATTACCAAAGCCCTTACGGCCGACATTGCCTACTGCTACCGCATCCCCATGCGACGGGGGCATCTGGGCATCGGGATACAGTTCAGTCCGCGCAATATTTCGCAAAACTGGAACGACGAGCGCCTGTACAGTCCCACGCCGGCCGGCACCGACATTGCTATTCCTATAGAAAACACGAATAAATTCGTCATCAATTTCGGCGCGGGAATATTCTACAAAAACGACAATTGGTTTGCCGGTTTCGGCCTGCCGCGCGTGGTGAAAAACAATATCGATTTTGTAGAGAACGGCAGCGAGCTGTCGCGCGAGGAATGGCACCTGAACGGGATGGGCGGTCTGAATATTAAAGCGGGGGAAGACATCGTCATTACCCCGCAGGTGCTCCTGAAGTATGTGCCGCACGCGCCTTTCGACGCCGAACTGAACGTCAGCGCCCGGATGATGGACAGGTTTTTCGCCGGTCTCAACTACAGGGCAGGCGGCGACACCAAGGGACTCGGAGAGAGCCTGGCCGTGTTGGCAGGCATCAACGCCACCAACAAACTCTTCTTTTGCCTGTCGTACGACATCGGCCTCACCCGGCTGCGCAAATTCAGCAACGGCACCATTGAAGCCGCGGTCAGGTGGGATTTCAACCCCCCGGCAGCGACCGATGGCACATTGCCTACGGGCACTAACTATTAAGGTGACTTCTGCTTACTTCACTCGTCTGACAACCGAAGTCAGGTAACGGCTGCAAGGCAATTTTTAGGCAACACCAGCGTTTTTTTGACCTGAATAAAATCAACACATTATCGGAATGACTAAAACGTTCTTAATCCTCACCCCCCTCCTGATTTTTTTGACAACAATCGACCTCGCTGCCCAGCAATCCAACAAAAGCAAGTCAAAAGACCGGTTCCGCGAAAAAACCGCTCCCCCCAGCGTCGACGTGCGCAACGCTGCTTCGCTGAACGGCCCCGGCATCGATTTTGCCCCGGCTTTTATGGGCAACGAGTATTTGTTGTTTGTATCCAACAGCGGGCGGACCGGCCCCCTCGCCGGTAAAAAATACTTCGATACACCCACGCTCGACGTCTATTCCACGCCACTCGACGCCAACCGCGAACCGACCATCCGGGGTTTGTACGACTCGGAAGAACTGAACTCCAATTTGAACGAAGGGCCGCTGTGCTTCAGCAAAAATGCCGATACCGTTTATTTTACCCGGAATAACAACAACCGCGGCGTGCCCAAAGCCGGCGCCGGCGGCAAATTGACCATGAAAATCTACCAGGCCGTTAAAGGAAAGGAAGATTGGATCAATATCCGGGAGCTGCCCTTCAACAGCGACGAATACAACTGCGTGCATCCGAGCCTGAGCACCGACGGATCCACGCTGTATTTTGCGTCCGACATGCCCGGGAGTTTCGGCAGCTATGATATTTATATGGTAAAAAAAACGCCGCAGGGCTGGTCGGCGCCGCGGAACCTCGGCCCGAAGGTCAATACCCCTAAAAGCGAGATCACGCCCTATATCAACTACTCGGGCAAAACCCTGTTCTTCGCTTCCAACGGGCATCCCGACGCGTTGGGCGGACTGGACCTGTACAACGTGAATCCGGACGCCCCCGACGAAGGCATCGAACACATGGAAGCCCCCTACAACTCCGAGGCGGACGACATGGGCATCGTCACCGATGAAGACGGCACGTTTGGCTATTTTGCCAGCAAACGCCCGGGCGGGCACGGGGAATACGATATTTATTTTTTCCGGACCATAACCGGCATCGAAGGTTTTGCAAGAGCAGAACCCAGCCGTGTGGAAATACTGGTGACCGACGGTCGTACCGGTCAGCCGATTCCCGGCGCCGCTATCCGTATCCTGCAACCCTCCGACGACGGCTTTATTTCCGCCCAGAACGATTTTTACGACGTAGACCTGGCGCCCACGCCCGAATCGCCCAATTCTTTCAGCCTGCGCTTGGTGCGGAAAGACGCCGACCAACTGGGCAATCCGGACAACTACACCAATGCCGGCGGCGTGGCGTATGCCGATTTCCTGATGTACCGCAGTTACTTAGTACTGGCCAGTTTCGACGGCTATCAGACCAGCGAACGCCTGTATTCAGTTGAGCCGGACAAAGGCGGTACGCTGTCGCTGGCGCTCTTCGAAGAGGCGATTTGCCACCGGGTCACCGGCACTATAGCCACCGACAAATTCCGCACCCGCATCGCCGGCGCCACCCTGACTTTTACTCATAAAGAAAGCAATCAGCAGGTGACTGCGCATACCGACGAAAACGGCGAATACGAGCTATGCCTGCCTCTCGAAGGCGAATACCTGCTCCAGGTAAAACGCGAGGGCTTCCGCCCGCAAAACCTCACCGTGGCCGCCGCGCGCAGCAAATCGATCAACAGCAACATCCGCATGCAACCGGTGGATATCAACGCCGCCGACGCGGAAAAAGCCGAGGCCCTGCTGGCGCGGCCAGTGCAGGACGGTTATACGCTTACCATCGATAAAATTCACTTCGAGCCCGGGAAAACGACCCTCAACCAAAGCGCCGTGCGCCACCTCGACGCCTTGCTGGAACTGTTGCAGCGCTACCCGGAAATGGAAATCGACCTGACGGTGCATACCGACAGCCGGGGCGATGCCAAAACAAACCTGGGCGTATCGGAAGAGCGGGCGAAAAACGCCAAGGCTTACTTAGTGTACAAAGGCATCGATGAAAAACGCATCACGGCCGGCGGAAAAGGCGAAACGCAACTGCGCAACCGCTGCGCCGACGGCGTCAGCTGCACCGACGCCGAGCACAATCTGAACAACCGCATAGAAGTGAAGGTGAAAAAGGTGGGGAATTTGGTGAAGACGCCTTAGCGTCAATAGCTCGCTGCGTATAAATGTGCCGGCTGTCGTGCTTTCATACGATGGTACGCCACCAGCCCGAGCTCAGCCGGCAAAAATACGCAGGAGCCATTAACACCAGGTTTGCAGTGTGGTCATTATGACCGCGCATTGGACAATTACGGGAGATTATAGCCACCGGCTGCTCAATCAAAAGGTAAGGCGCGGCCATCTTCATAGATGAGATGGCGCAAGTTAGGACGGCAGTGCGGCTGCTGCGCGGCTGTTATTTATCTTGCGGGTTTAAACGGATGGTTTGCGGGTTTAAATGGATGGTTTGCGCAGGTTATATGCTGTTCAGACGCTCCAGCAGTTCCTGCTTTTTCGGACGCGCCACCGGCACAAGGCGGTCGTTGCCCATCCTGAGCTCGCCGCCTTCGCCTCTGATGTACTGCCGCACTTTTTTCAGGTTGACCAGGTATGAGTTATGCGTTCGGTAGAAAGTACTGCCCTGGAGCATCTCCTCAATTTCTTTCAGGGGTTTAACGAACAACATTTCTTTTTGCCTGTCTGCCACGAACACCCTGGTGTAATTGCCGTCGGCCTCACAATATTCAATATCAGCCACGGGAAGGAAAGCGATACCGTCGGCGGTAGGCAGGGCTATTCGCTCTTTGTTGGGATGTGTAGGGTGCAGGAAGTTAAACAGGACCTCCCTTTGCTCGGCAATTTGCTGCACCGACTGCATGTGGCGCGCTTTTTGCACGGCCTCCCACAGGTCGCCCCGGTCAATGGGTTTAAGCAAATAACCCGTTGCGCTGTATTTGAAGGCCTTCACGGCATATTCCTGGTAGGCCGTGGTGAATATGACCTGAAACGGCACTTCACGGCAGGCATCCAGTACGCCAAAGCCATTGATCCGGGGCATGTCCACGTCCAGGAAAACCAGATCGGGTCGTTTTTCCCAGATGGCATCGACCCCGGCATGCGGGTCGTCGTATTGACCAATGATGTGCAATTCAGGGCAATATTTCCGGATAAGAAGCGCCAGCAATTCAAGGCAATCCGCCTCGTCGTCTATCAATACGCAGTTCATGTCAATCAATCCGTTTGAAAAGTCAGTATTACACGGGTACCGGAGGCCTGGCCGTCGGGGCTTAGCAGGTCAGTGGTCTCCACAGATGTCCGGATGTGGTGTTTTTGCGAAAAATATTCCAGGCGTTCGGCGGTTACGTTCAAGCCGTGTGATGGTTGCTGGACGGGGTTTCGGGCCTTAATGGCTTTCGCCGCTTCCCGGCCCACACCGTTGTCTTCCACCACAATTTTAACCTGGTCTTTGCCATCCAACACCTGTACCAGCAGCAGGCCTTTTCCAGCCGTTTTGTGTTGCAGGCCATGCAGGATGGCATTTTCAACGTATGGTTGCAGGATCAACGGCGGAATTTCGATGTTTTGCAGGTTAATGCCGGGGCTGATATCCAAGCGAAATTCAAACTTCTCCTTGAAGCGGATCGTTTCCAGTTCCACATAACGCTTCAGGGTATCCAGTTCGCGCTCCAGTGTGATGGTTTCTGTTTCCGTACGCGCATCGTCGAGCACCCGGCGTAGCAACGCGGCAAATTTACTGATATGATCGGAGGCTTTTTCCGTTTCTTGCTTTTCTACGAACAACTTGAGTGAGCTCAGGCAGTTGAATACAAAGTGGGGATTCATCTGCGAACGCAGGGCTTCCATTTTTACCTGGGCGATGCGTTGGTTGAGCGCCGTTTTCAGGGTCTCCCGCTCGCGGATCTGCCGGATTCGGTAGTTGTAAAAGACCGTTACCATGCCGGCAACGGCCAGCAAGACCGATATTCTGAAAGGCCAGCTGTGCCACCAGGGCGGCGTGACAGCGATCAAAATGCTGTTGACATTGCGCTCTTCGATGTCCCAAACGCCGTCGCTGTTGCTTGCCTTTATTTTGAGGGTGTAGTCGCCGGGGTTAAGGTTGGTGAACGTGACGCTGCGTTTGTCGCGCACGTATTGCCAGGCCGTGTCGAAGCCGACCAATTGATAGGCGTATTGAATGGTTTGAGGCGAGGTGTAATCCAGTGCTGCATAGTCGAAGCCGATGACGTTCTGGTCGTAGCGCAGCGTAATTTGTTTTGTAAAAAGGACGTCTTGCGGCAGGGTAAATTTACCTTCCGGCGCTGCGCCGCCCGAAACTGGAACGGTTTCATTGAATAATTTGAAATCTGTGAACCACACCCTGGGGATATGATCGCTGGCAGACACCCGCTCTGGGGAAAAATAATCAATCCCCCTGGTACCACCGAAAAACAAGGTGTTGGAGTAGCGGCTTTTACCGTACAGGAAGCCGTCGAAAGCAGTGTTCAGCAGGCCCTGGTCATGCGTAAACGCGCGAAAAGTCTTTTGTGCCGGATCAAACAGGGTAATGCCATTGAAGCTCAGCAGCCAGAGCTTATTCTTTTGATCGGGTATCAGACTGAACACATTGTTGTTCAGCAGGCCGTCAGCGGTGGTATAGTGTCTGAACTTACCCGTTTTTACATCCAGATGATTCAACCCTCCTCCATACGAGCCGCTCCAGATATTGCCCTCTGCGTCTTCGTAAAGGCAAAAAGCGGTGTTTTCGCTCATGGAAGCAGGGTTGCTTGGTATGTTCCGGTAAACCAGGAAAGAATCCTTCGCTTCCAGGTATTTGAGCAAGCCACCCCGCGTACCAAACCACAAATCGCCGTTCCGGGTCTCCAGAATGGTGCGGCTGGCATTGATGTAGGCCGTTTGGTGGGCGATAGAGTTGTTGTACTGGCGGATCGTGTGTTGCCGGAAGTTAATTTTAAACAGTCCGTGGCCCCATGTAGCCAGCCAGAGATTGCCCTTTCTGTCGCGATGAATTTTGCGCATGCAGGCGCTCCGCAATTGTTTCAATGCGCTGAATTGCTGTTCGAGCGGCTCGAAACGGCCGCGTTTTTTGTCGAACAGAAATAATCCGCCCACCGTACCGATCCATAACGAACTGTCACCCTCTTCCAAAAAACAGGTTACTCCTTTACTCCACCCTTGCCGGTTATATGGCGGGGCGTACGGGAAACGGGTAATCTTTCCCGTGTACAGGTCAAACAGGCTTGCCCCTTCCGTTCTGGGAATGAGCAATACGCCCGGACTATATTCGAATAACTCGCAAAAAGCGCTGGCGCCCTTCATCGGCTCCATAAGGTCGATGGGCGCATGACGGAAGCGCTCTTTAAGTGCATCGGTTTTATACAGTTTACGCGTGTTGGAGCAAAACCAGGTAATGCCATTGGAGGCAGTATAAGCCAGCCTAAGATTGTTCACCTGTTGGTTTATCCCGTTCAGCTGCACGTATAGGGGCCCTTCTACCGCTTTGGTTGCGGATTGCAAAACATACATCCCTTTATTGGTACATATCAACCACTGATTCCCCTGCCTTGTCATGGCGTTGACTGCCGTTTTCCGGAGCGCCGCAATCTCTGTGATCTGTCGCGCAGGCGGTTCAAGGCAGAAAAGTCCGTTGGAGGCGCCAATCCAGAGCAAACCACCGGTATCGGTGTAAAGATCATGGATAGAACCGGCGCGAAGGGAAGCGGCTATTTGCCTGACGCCCCCGTTTTCCTGACGGAAAAAAAGCGCGTCAGGCTGAGCAAAGTAAATGCCTTGTCCGGCAGGCTCAACGGACACGATATTTGCTGCGCTGATTGTTGAAACGGGGAACTCCCTGGTAAACTGATCCGTGCCCGGATCAAATTTGTACAACCCGTTTACTGTCGCCACCCAAAGCGTTCCGTTTTTATCCAGTTCGAGGTCGTTTATTTCAACTTTGCCGATTCCATGCCTGGTGGTATCCGAATAATGTTTGAACCGCCGGTTCTTAGGGTCAAAAAAATTCAGACCGACCTGGGTACCCACCCAGAAATTGCCATCGGGGTCTTCTGCAATCTTTTTTATTTTATTGTCGCTGATACTGTACGGATTGTTGGGGTCGTGCCGGAAATGCCGGAGTTCGTAGCCGTCATAGCGGTACAAACCGGTATAGGCGCCAATCCACAAAAAGCCCCGGGAGTCCTCAAACAGGCAGTCAATAGTCGCCACGGGGGAACTTGCCGGAAGCGATACTTCCTCCAGGCGGAAGGCGGATTTTTGGGCCGAAAGCCCCCAACAGCCAACAATAAACAGTGTATAAGCGAAAAAAAGTACCCTTTTCATGCGGCGCAACGCCACAAATTTAGCGCATTAAGCAAACAAACCCCTTGCAAACTTGCCTGTTCATCTCTTAATCAATCCCCCCAGCCCGGTTCGTCTTCCACCATTTTGGGTTGTTTGCGGATAATGCCGTATTCGATCTCTTTCTGGCAGGCGCCACAGATACCGTACAGGTTGAGCGAGTGATGGGTGATCTGGAAGTTCAGCAGTTCGCCCATCATGTCTTTGATCTGCTGTACGCGGGGATCGCAGAATTCAACCACCTTGCCGCAATTGGCGCAGATAGCATGGTCGTGTTGTTTAAAACCGTAAGACTTTTCGTACTGGGCCAGATTTTTGCCGAACTGGTGTTTTTTGACCAGGTCGCAGGAGGTGAGCAGTTCCAGCGTATTGTACACCGTGGCCCGGCTGACCCGGTAGTTCCGGTTTTTCATGTGGATGTACAAAGCCTCGGCGTCGAAATGGTCGGTGCGTTTGTAAATCTCCTCCAGAATGGCAAAACGCTCCGGCGTTTTGCGCAGGCCGCTTTTTTCCAGGTGTATGGAAAAAATGTTCAGCACTTCTTTGATAATATCTTGTTCGTTGCGTTGCACGGGCATAAAAAGGATGGGGAAAGAGCGGATTTTCCGGCAAATTTAACACTAAAACAGGGAAGATAAGGGTAAAGTTGCGATTTTGGCCGAAGATCAGATACCGTGTCAAGTAAAAAGCGGCTTCAAAGAATTGGCGCCGTCAAACTGTTCCACCCCGCCCGATTCGCGTTGGGAAGCGAGATAACGGCGGAAATCCTGCGCAAACACGTTGTATTCCGGCGAATATTCCATCGGCCCGCCGGCGTCCGGGTCAACACTGCCCGCCGTTTGGCTGTGATCCCGGAATTTTTGCAGCCAGTACAACAGCACGGCGCAGCTGGTGGCCGGCGCCGTCGCGTTCAGCGGATCGAAGGCCCATTCCGCCATTTTATCGATGGGGTCGGTGATGTCTGCCAGGGTGGCGTCCTGTTCGCCGGAGTCTTTTATGTAAACGATATAGTAGTACATTAACATGGCGTCCCATACTGACAGGTTGCCGCGCAGGTAAAAGTAATCCACCAGGCGCAACTGGTACTGTAACAACGGAAAGTCGCGGTGACTGATCAGCGCGGACCATTGCGTTTGCCAGTCGGGCGGAAGGCTGGCAGCCCGCTGAAAATCCGCCGCTGTTTCCTGGATGGTAAGCGCCCAATTGTCTTTTTCCAGTTGTTGGGCGATGTCTTCGGTTATTTGGACCGGATGCTCTTTCAGGTTCAGTTTTTTCGTTTTCCGGATTATGTCAACCAAAAATTTACCCAATGAGATCAGGGCCTCCCGGCGGATCATCCATTCCACCCGGCCGCGTTCTTCCGGCTGCCATTCAAAAGTTACCCACAGTTCTCCGCGATCAAAGGGTTCGCTGACCGGCCGGATGGTCGCCAATACATTTTCAATTTCCCGGTAATGCGCGTATTGCTGGAAAGGCGCAAAAAAATGGGAAAATTCCGTTTGAAAATACCGCTTTTGGAAACCGGGTAAATACGCCTGTTCAGGCTGCAGGGCTGCTTCACTGGCTTTCAGGGCTGCAATTTTGGATTCGATCAGTTCCGCGTCGGCCGACATCAGTTGAAGCGTTTGCAGATACATCCAGGCCGCTGGCAAATACGCTTCGGCGGCTGCGAAAAACTCTTCCGCTTCCACCAGGCGGCCATTGGAAAAAAAGATCTGGCCCGCGTAATACAGGTCGGTCGGGTTTTTACGGGAAATCAATGTTTCGCGTTGTTCGCGCAGCGCATGTAAAATTTGTTGCAACAACGCCTCGTGTGGCTCGCGGAAACGTTTGGCCGATTCAACGAGGTAATATGCCGACGCCAGGTCGGGTAGCTCCCGGACGCCGGCTGCCGGGGCGCCGCGGCGTAATGCATGGTGGTACGCTTCCTCCGGTTCGCCCATGTAAAAATGCACAATCGCCAGCAGCCGGTGGTAGTGGAGCGGGTTCCGTTGTTCCGCCTGCTGGAGGTTTAGCCAGTCCAGGTACAATTGAATCGGCCGGCATTGTTCGGCGGCCCGGTCAACGGACGGGGGGAGGACAGGAATCTGTCCTTCAGCCAGTAATCGCGGCAGGAAACGCCGGAGCAGAAACGGCGCGGGCGATTTGTCGAAAAAGGCGAAAATATCCCGGTTGCTGTTCCCGATAGACCGGGCATCGGCCAGGATCAAAAAACGGCAATAATCTGCCGCTGCCAGCATTTCTGAGCCGGCTATTTTGCCGTACAAGCGTCCCCGGTTCAAATAATTCCGGGCATTTCCGGCGTTACGGTCAATTGCCGCGCTGTAATCCTCCAGTGCGCCCTCCAGGTCGTCTATATGCTCCCAAAGCGCCGCCCGTTCTGCGTAGGCTTCCGCGTTTTCGGGATCGGCGTCAATTGCCCGCTTAAAATCGGCCAGGGCCATTTTAATCCGGCCCAGGCGTGCGTATGCGCTGCCGCGGGTGGTCAGTGCCGCGACGTTTTCCGGATCGATATGGATGGCGGTATCGAGGTCGGCAAGCGCCGCGTTGAGGTCGCCCGTTTGCAGGCGGATATATCCGCGGTCGGAATATGCCCCGGCGTTTTCGGGCGTTTGCCCGATCACGGCTTCCAGGTCGGTCAGCGCGGACGCGGTGCGGCCCAATTCAAATTTGGCCAGCGCCCGGTTGTGCAGGGCGATAGACATATCGGGTTCAAGAACAAGGGCTTCATCGAAAGAGGTAATGGCCTGTTCAAAACGGTTGTTATCGTAGTGTTCAACGCCCTGGTCGAAGTATTCGGATGCGGTAAGGGGCATGACGAAATGGTTTTTGGCTTAAAGGTTTCCGGTTTGGAGGTTTTGAAGTTGTATTCATTGGACAAAGATGGGGGAAGAAACGACTAAGGGGAGGGTAATACAAAATCTTCCGCGCCGCACTGTCGGTAGCGGTTGAAACGAAAGGCCCTTTACCCGTTCTTCAACGACCATACGGGGTTGTTGGCTGAGATGTTGCCAGGTACCGCTGCCTTATCCGTTCATCCGGCCAGTGAAATTAGCCAAACGGTCAGACCCCGAACTGCCGCAAATGATGATCCAAATGCCGCCACATCAGTCGCCCCCAGGTGTGGCGGGAAAGGGGGCCGAATACGGGACTGGCCTGGAAAGATTTGTTTTCCGGATAATTGGCAAACCGGTGAATGGTCAGCAGCAGGGCCTGTTTGTCGCGTTCAAATTCGGCGGGCGGCGGCATTACGCCCAGTTGAATGAGCAGGCCCGCGACATCCATTTCGGTAGAAAATTGCTCGTCGGGCAGCAGGAGCACATTGCAATGCCGGGGTAAGCTTTGATAGGCTTATTCTGCTATACCCGCGGCGCTTGATTTGGCAAAAACAAGCGGAAATCAAACCGCGCAATCTCGTTACAGGTCGTATTTTTGGGCCGGAAACGTACAAATAACACATTCACCCTGCCATACAAATGAGCAAGATTTCAGCGGCTACCTTCCAGTTTCTCACCGAACTCAAGACCCATAATGACCGGGAATGGTTCACGGCAAACAAACCCCGCTACGAGGCGGCGCACAAGGAATTTCTACAATTCATCGATACCCTGATCTCCGAAATCGGTGCGTTCGACCCCGGCATACGTCATTACACGGCAAAAGACTGCGTATTCCGCATTTACCGCGATGTGCGTTTTTCAAAAGACAAATCCCCGTACAAAACCCACTTTGGGGCACACATTACCCCGGCTGCAAAAAAATCGGAGATACATACCCGCGCAGGCTACTACCTGCACCTCGAACCGGGCGCCACGATGCTGGCAGGCGGCGCATATATGCCGGAAAGCAAATGGCTCAAAGCGATCCGGCAGGAAATCGCCTATAACACGACGGAATTTCTGGGCATCCTGAACAACGCGGACTTCAAAAAATACTTCGGCAAAATGGAAGGCGAAAAACTCAAAACCACGCCCAACGACTATCCTGCCGACCATCCCGCTATTGAATTACTGAAACACAAAAGTTTCCTCGCGGCGCATTATTGCACCGACGAACAGGCGCTGTCAGACGGTTTTCTGAAACACTGCGCCGGGGTATTCCGGGCATTACGTCCGTTCGATTCGTTCCTGAACCGTTCGACGGATTGAATATCAGTTCTATTCATTTCGCAACGCTTCTACCGGCGCCGTACGGGCAAGTTGCCAGGTTTGCCCACCCACGGCAATAGCGGCTGCCAGGAGCACCAGCAGGTTGGCCAGCAGATAGGGCGCAATACCCAACTGCAGCTCGCCCGTAAATTCCTGCGCTTGCCGGATCATGAGTTGAGCGCCGGCATAACAGATACCAGTCGCAACCAGGCCGGCAGCCAGGAGCAGGAATATGAACCGCCGGTTGGCTAGCAAAATGATATTGAAGGTAGTGGCGCCCAGCACTTTGCGGATACTCACCTCCTTGAGCCGGCTGGAATAATTCTGGGCAGCCAGGCCGAACAGTCCCATGCAGGCGATGAGCAGCGCCAGTCCGGCGATGTAGAGGAAAACGCGCACCACGTTGCCGAAACCGCGGTAAAAGTCGTCGAACACGGCAGCCTGACGGAAGTAGTTGAACGGCGTGGCCGGATAAAGCCGTTCCCAGGCCGATTTCATAAAGGCCTGTACCGTTTTGTCAGCACCGGCTTCGTGGCGGATCGCCAGATAGTTGAACTGGCCTGGACCGGCCAGATGGAATACTGCCGGTCGCGCGGCGCCCGAACCGAACAGTTTAAAATCTTCCACTACGCCTACTACTGTGGCCTTTTGCGCTTCCGCTCGGATTTCCTGACCGATGGCTTCCGCCCAGTCCTGTTTTTGTACAAAGGTTTCGTTCACCACAACGGCACTGGCGTCTTCGGCCCGCCGGCGCTCGTCGAAGAAGCGGCCTGCCTTGAGGCGGAGTCCCGCAGCCTCGAAATAGCCCGCGCCCACGTCGTAGCGGATAACGTCGGTTTTTTCTAGGCCATTGAGGACAGTTTCCCGGCTGTACGATTCGCCCACGTGACTGGCGGCGCCGGCTACTCCCAGTACCCTGGGACTGCGTTCCGCTTCATTTTTTAAAAAGGCGTACTGGCCGGCGCTGTCGAGGCGCACCACCAGGGTTTGATCGGGTTGATAACCCCAGGGGGCGTCTTTCCAGTACCAACCCGCCGCGGTGAGCACGACCCCGATAATGACCGTGGAGAACGCCAGTACGAATTGTATGGGTAACAACACGCCGCTAACGCCTTTTTTGCCACTGAACTGTTGTTTGCCTTTAAAAATAGATACCGGCTGAAAGGCGCTGATGTAAAACGCCGGGTAAGCGCCCGAGGCGATGGCCGTAAAGATCAGCAAGCCGAACAGGAAAACCCACAGCGCGTAGTTTTTATCAAAAGCCAGCGAAATCTGCATCTCATCCACAAAAACGGAGTTGAGGAACGGCGCCAGCGCCATTTTCGCCAAAACGAGGCCACCCAACAGCGCCAGAAAACAGAGCAGCAAATTCTCCGTCATAAATTGCCCTACCAGCTGCATTTTCCGTCCGCCCACGGTTTTACGGATGCCGATCTCTTTCAGGCGTTTGCTCATGTAGCCCAGGGCGATGTTGATGTAGTTGAAACAAGAAAGCGCCATCATCATCAAAGCGACGAGGGCAAATACGGCGATCAGTAAAGGATGGGCCGCTTCGGTTGGCCTTCTTTGTACGTTATATGCGCCGACATTGGGATGGTTCAGGTTGTCGAATATGAACGATTTGATGGGTTCTTCCAGGTTGTTCGCATTGTATTGCGCTACATATCTGTCCATTTTTCCGGCCAGTACGCCGATATCCGCTCCGTTGCGGAGTTGGACGAAAGCGCCCCGCGTATGGGTTTTCCAGTCGGCCGTATCCGCCATGCCGATACCGGCCAGGGTATTGAAACCCGCGAGGATGTCGAAAGCGAAACCCGTGTTTTCGGGAAACGGCGCGGCTACGCCTTTTATGGTAAACGCCTTCTTCACCTGGTTTTCAAAAACAAGGGTAACGGATTGGCCTATGGCGTCTTCACCGTTGAAATATTTGCGGGCAGCAGCATCGCTCAAAATGACGGCATCCGGTTCGTTTAATGCCGCCGGGCTGCCGGTTTGCAGCGGGAATGTGAACATATCGAAGTATCCCGGGTCGGCAAAAAATACCACTTCATCGAACCTGCGGTCTTCCAGGAAGACCCGGGCGCCCTGCATATCCACCCGCACCGCCCGCTCCACCTGCGGAAAACCGGCCGCCAGCGCCGGGCCGAGGGGCATGGGAGCAGTACCCCAGGTTTGTTCCTGTCCTTCGTTTTCCACCACGTATTCCACCATAAAAATGCGGTCGCCGTTTTCGTGAAAATTATCGAGGGTGATATAGTTTTTCAAAAACAGAAAAACGACGACGCTGCAACCGATGGCAATAGACAATCCCGTAATATTGATGGCCGTGACCAGTTTATTGGCCAGCAGATTTCTTATGGCGAGTTTGAAATAGAGTTGAAGCATACAGAATTAGTTTATATGAAAAGAACTTCTGCGCGACCACATTTTCGGGTTTAGGGGTTGTGCAAAAAGTCAGTACTCTGGATAACTGCTGAAAGTCGGAAAAA
>CALEYM010000856.1 GCA_937926185.1 uncultured Bacteroidota bacterium
CATTCCGATAAATAGTATTCTATTTCAAACGCTGTACGATTAGCCTCCTGCACCGCCCCGGCATAGCCCAGCCGGATATCGGAAGCCTGCCGGGTGATCAGCAGCCAGTCGATATAATTGATTTCGCCGGACTGCAACTGGCGGCCGGCAGTGACGAGTAAGGTTTGCGCGTTGGGCAGCAGGACGGATTCGTATTCCTGTATCCGGTTCAGTGCGGCACGGTAGCGGGTCAGGGCGGATTCATACTCCTGCTTCAGCGATTGCTCCAGGGCCAGCAAGAGCCGGCTTTCCTGTTGTTGGAGTAATCCGGCAGCCTCGGCGCGGGTCTTTTGCGCCCTGGTAAAAATGGGCGCTTCTACTCCGACCGACACCGCGGAGAAGCGTTTTCCGGCTTCGTAATAGATGTCGGCGCCCGCCTTGTTTTGTTGCCAGCCGATGATGGACTGGTTGCTGTACCCCAGGGTAAAAGCCGGCAGTAGTTTGCTCCGTTCTACTTGTTGCCGTGTGGCGGCCAGGGCGATGTTTCGCTGTTGTATTTGTAAGACAGGGTGTTGTGCCAGGCGGGCCGAATCGGGCGCCGGCACGACCTGGTACCGGTACGGGCCGGGCGCCGGTAGGCCGGCGCTGTTCAGCAGGCGTTGCAACTGCCGGCCGGTGGCGGACAGTTCCGTTTCCAACTGGTACAGCTGTTGCCGCAGCAGCAGGCGTTCGGTTTCGGCGGCGTTTTTTTCCAGTACATTGGTTTCGCCGCTGCGCAGGCGCAGGTCTGTTTTCTGGACGAAAACACCGTAAACGCTGTCTTTTTCCAGTAAAATCCGCCGTTTTTCGGCGCCGGTCAGCAGGTCGTAGTACAATGTTTTCACCTGCCAGGCCAGTTCCTGCTCCTGCCGGCGCAGATCGGTCTCACTGATCTGATATTGCTGTTGCAAGAGGTTGCGCTGGCGGCGGTGCACGGCGGGCATCCGGAATTGCTGGCTGATGCTGATGCGGGTATCGCTGAAAGTGGTGTTGATCTGGCCGTATTCCACGCCGAAAGCCGCGGGCGCCCATTCGCGGGCCGTGCCCTGCATCCGTTCGGCGTATTGGACGCCGGTTCGGGCCGTTTGCAGGCCGAGGTTGTTCGCGCGGGCTTGTTCGAGGGCTTGTTCGAGCGTAATGGTTTGCTGCGCAAAAACCGTTTTTCCGGGGAAGAAAAAGAGCAACAGCAACAAGCCGGCGGCCGGTGGCGGCATATCCCCTTTGTGGTGGCGGTGTTTGCGGTGGCGGCGTCGTTTGTCGAAATGTTCAAATAAAATATACAGCACCGGCAATACTACGAGCGTCAGCAGGGTGGAACTGATCAGCCCGCCGATCACCACGGTGGCCAGCGGCCGCTGCACCTCGGCGCCGGCGCCCTGGCTGATGGCCATGGGTAAAAAACCCAGGGAAGCCACCGCCGCGGTCATAAGCACTGGGCGAAGCCGGATTTTGGTACCTTGCAGTACGATGCGCCGCACGTCGTCCATGCCCTCGGCGTGCAGCCGGTTGAACTCGGCGATGAGCACGATGCCGTTCAGCACGGCAATACCGAACAGGGCGATGAAACCCACCCCGGCCGAAATACTGAACGGCATGTCGCGCAGCCAAAGCGCCAGCACGCCGCCAATGGCCGACAGGGGAATGGCGGAGTAGATCAGCAGGCCTTGTTTAACCGAATTAAAAGCAAAATACAGGAGCAGGAAGATGAGCAGCAAGGCCACCGGCACGGCAATCGTGAGGCGTTGTTTGGCTTCCTGCAGGTTTTCGAAAGCGCCGCCGTAGGTGACGTAGTAGCCGGGCGGGAAAGAAATGCTGCTTTCCACTTTTGTATGCAGCTCGTCCACGATGCTTTGCACGTCGCGGCCCCGCACGTTGAAGCCGGCCACGATGCGGCGTTTGGCGTCTTCGCGCTGAATTTGGTTTGGGCCTTCCTGTATCTGCACATCGGCTACCGCGTACAGCGGTATCTGGGCGCCGCCGGGTGTGGAGATCGGCAGGTTTTGCACATCGGGCAGGTCGCGGCGTTCGCCCGAAGCCAGACGCACCACGAGGTCGAAGCGGCGTTCGCCCTCGAACACCAGTCCGGCGCTGGCCCCGGCAAAGGCCGCGTTGACCACCCGGTTGACATCGCTGACATGCAGGCCGAACTTGGCCAGCGCGTCGCGTCGGTAGGCGATCACGATCTGCGGCATACCGGTCACGCTTTCCACGTACAGGTCGCGGGCGCCGTCCACGGTGTTGATCACGTCGCCCAGTTGCCGGGCATAGGCTGCCAGCGTGTCGAGGTCTTCGCCGAAAATTTTACACACTACGTCCTGGCGGGCGCCGGTCATGAGTTCGTTGAATCGCATTTGCACGGGAAACTGGAAACCCGCGGTAACGCCGGGGATGGCCTGCAGTTTTTCTCCCATTTTTTCCGCCAGTTCGTTGAAGGTTTTGGCGGAAGTCCATTCTTTTTTATCTTTTAAAATGACCATCATGTCGCTGGCCTCTATGGGCATGGGATCGGTGGGAATTTCGCCGGAACCGATTTTAGTGACTACTTTTTTTACCTCCGGAAAATTATCGAGCAGCACTTTGGCCGTTTGCCGGGTGGCTTGAATCGTGGTATTCAGGTTGCTTCCGGTCAGTACGCGGGTATCGACGGCGAAATCGCCTTCTTCCAGTTCGGGAATGAATTCGCCGCCCAGGGTGCGCATCACCAGTATCGCCCCCAGAAACATGGCTATGGCCGTCAGCACCACCGTGCGTGGGAAGCGCAGCATTTTTTCCAGAAAATGCTGATACCGGCGCTCCAGCCCGTTCATGAACCGGTCGGTGAGCGTCGGTTTATGGCTGATCTTTTTACTCAGGAACAGGGCGCTCATCATCGGGATATAGGTCAGCGAGAGCAGGAAAGCGCCGAGTACGGCAAAAGAAACCGTTTGCGCCATGGGCCGGAACATTTTGCCTTCGATACCTTCCAGGGCCAGTATGGGCAGGTACACAATCAGGATGATCATTTGGCCGAAAGCCGCGGCGCTCATCATACGTCCGGCCGAACCACTGACCTCTTTGTCCATTTCGGGCTGGGATATCCGGTCGGTGTGCACGAAATGTTTGGAGTGCGTCAGCCGGTGTAGCACCGCTTCCACAATGATGACGGCCCCATCCACGATCAGGCCGAAATCGATGGCGCCGAGGCTCATCAGGTTGCCGCTCACGCCGAACAGGTTCATCATCCCGACAGCGAAGAGCATGGACAGTGGTATCACGGAGGCCACCACCAAGCCGGCTCGCAGGTTGCCCAGGAAAAAGATCAGCACCAGAATAACGATCAGGGCGCCCTCCAGCAGGTTTTTTTCCACGGTATGGATGGCGTTGTTCACCATCTTGGTGCGATCGAGGAATGGCTCGATCTCCACGCCTTCGGGCAGGGTTTTGCGTATCTGGTCGATCTTTTCCTTTACGCGTTTGATGACGGCCGAGGAGTTTTCACCTTTGAGCATCATCACCACGGCGCCGGCCACTTCGCCCTGGTCATTATAGCACACGGCGCCGTAGCGGGTGGCGCTGCCGAATCGCACTTCGGCCACATCGCGTACCAGTACGGGGGCGCCGTTGGGCGTGGTTTTGACGACGATGGCGCGCAGATCGTCCAGGTTTTCAGCCAGGCCTTCGCTGCGAATGAACAACACGGTCGGACCTTTTTCAATATAGGCGCCCCCGGTGTTCTGGTTGTTTTTCTCCAGGGCGTCAAAAAGGTCGGTGATCGTCAGGCCGAAAGATTTGAGCCGGTCGGGGCGAACGGACACCTCGTATTGTTTGAGCAGGCCGCCGAAGCTGCTCACATCGGCCACGCCGGGCGTGCCGAGCAGTTGGCGCCGGACGATCCAGTCCTGTATGGTGCGCAGTTCCATGGCGTCGTAGCGGCTTTCATAACCGGGCTTGGGCCGCACCACATACTGGAATATTTCACCCAGGCCGGTGGTCACAGGGGCCAGTTCGGGATTGCCGGCGCCGGGCGGAATCTGGTTTTGCACTTGTTGCAGCCGTTCGCTGATCTGCTGCCGCGCCCAGTAGACGTCGGTAGCGTCGGTAAATACAATAGTAACTAGTGAAAGCCCGAAACGCGAGAAACTGCGGATCTCCTTCAGGCCGGGTATATTGCTGCACGCCTGTTCGATGGGGAACGTGATCAGGCGTTCCACATCCGGTGCGCCGAGGGCCGGCGACACAGTAATGACCTGCACCTGGTTATCGGTGATATCGGGCACCGCGTCGATAGGCAGGCGGGTCAACTGGTAGCTGCCCCAGAAGACTAAAGCCAGCACGAACAGCCCGACCAGCAGTTTGTTGCGAACAGAAAAATTTATGATGGATTGTAACATGAGTGGTTGCCGGATAGTATCCCCGGGGCACGGAGAAAGTGCACCGCACGGTTATGCGAGGTGTGCCCTCCCTTGTTCCGGGAACGGGTTATTCAGTCGAAATCTCCAAAGTTAAAGGAGCAATCAACCTTCGAAAATGATCTTGTGCATAGGGTAAGATGACAACTCCACGTATCCCGGAGCCGTCTCGTCATGCTTCGGGCGGTTCCGAAGGCATCGCCACGTAGGGCACGGGCGGACAAAGCAAAGCCAGCGGCGGCAAACATTTGCGGCAGGCAGGGGTCGGGGTCAGAGACGGGGCAACAGGCGCCGGTTCAGCGGGGGCGGTAGCCGGCGTCAGCCCCGACAATTCCACTGTTTTGAAGGGCAACTGCATATCGCGCTCGTAATCGGCATCGCGTACATCGCCGCTGAAGTAATGCAAAACGAAGAATCCGATCAGGGTCATGTCCGGCGTTTCCTGTCGATGCTCCCGGAGATGTTCGATCAGCACGGGTAGTTTGAGCAACTCCCCGACGGGGGTAGCCGACGCCGTGAACATGCACAGCAACAACCAATAACCAATACGCCGGGCCTGATTTGACATGGGCGGCAAAGGTAGGGTTTTCAGTGTAATTTTTTTTCGGCGGAATTTGGTACTTTTTACGGATTCTCGTAGCGCCGGCAAAGAGGTGTCATAAGCCGAAGTATGAGGCTGCTGGCATCTCGGAGCAGCTCCACAACCCAGTTTGGTTGGAGATGTCACCTGCTCGTTCCTCGCAGACGACACCTCCAACCAAGCCACATTAGGTGCTGTGTTTCCATTGCAAGACCACGTTTACGAAACTTTTTAAGTTTCGTAAACGTACACCCCGGGCTTGTCTTAAGCACTTTTTGCAGGTTTGAAATCAAGGATTTTCAGCATAAACTTTTTCAATATTTTATTGAAAATCAGATGTTTAAAAAAACA
>CALEYM010000857.1 GCA_937926185.1 uncultured Bacteroidota bacterium
TTGTCATTGATGATCTTGTCGATCATCCAGGCTGTCGCGGAGCCGCAAATGGTGACCAGGATATTTTTTTTTTGAAACATAGCTGTTCCAGAAATAACTGAATCCGGTTATAAAATCCGATTTGGCAGAAGCCATCCAGGGAAGCTCGTCGATGAATACTACCTTTTTCCGGGTGGGCTCTCCCAATGATTCCAGGTACTCGGTTAACAGGTAAAATGCTTCCAGCCAATCCTGCGGAACGGTCAGGGTATCCAATTTTTTGACTGATTTGAGGCTATATCCAAAGTTTCTCAATTGTTGTTCCTTGGTGCCATCTTTTAGCCCTACTATTTCAAAGTCTATCTTTTCCTGAAAAAAAGTGCGCACCAGATAGGTTTTCCCAACCCTTCTTCTGCCCAAAATGGCGACCAGTTCCGGTTTTGGCGATTCAAAAGCCTTTTGCAGGATTTCAATTTCTTTTTGACGCCCAATCATATTCTGTATGTATATTTTGCGGAATGTGGGCAAATTTACCTACATTCCGCAAAATACACAAATTAAAATATGCGGAATATAGATAAACTTAACGACATTCCGCAATTTATCCGTTTGCTATTGTCGCTTCAACGTCAAAATTTTGATCTCCACCCGCTGGTTCTTTCGCCGCCCGTCCGCCGTGGCGTTGCTGGCGATGGGTTGTCGTTTGCCATAACCTTTGTAGGCTACGCGCCGGGCGTCGATACCTTTTTCGATCAGGTAGTCGGCGGCCGATTTGGCGCGGGCGGTGGACAGGCGGTCGCAGAATTCGTCGGGCGGGGTGCTGTTGGTATGACCGCCGATCTCGATGACCACGTCGCCGTTTTCCATCATAAAATCATACAATTCGTCGAGCGTGGGAAGCGCGTCCGTCGTCAGGCTTGCGCTGTCGGCTTCGAAGCGCAGTTGCTCCATTTTGATCGTCTGCCCGCTTTTGAGCAGGGAGGCGTTGAGTTCGGGCAGGATACGCTGTTTGATCTCGACGGGTTTGTTCACGCTGCAACCGTTGGCGTCGGTGACCGTCACTCCGTGCAGGCCAAGGCTGAGTTTGGACGCGGTGGCCGAGGTTTCGCCGTCGTTCCAGGCGATAGCGTGGGGAGGCGTGCCGCCGCTTATTTTGACGGTGGCTTTGCCGTCGGCACTGCGCTCGGTGGTGGCGCCCACCACGCGGGTAATCTCTACTTTCAGGGAGTCCGGTTGGTTGACGATAGCCACGGCGGTTTGGGTCGTGCCCTGGGCATCGGTGACGAGCACGGCGTAGGTGGCTGCCTTCACGTTGTTTACTTCGGCGCTTGTCCAGGCCGGGTTGTCCCATTTGTAGCGGAACGGCGGTTTTCCGCCTTTCACTATGACTTTTAACCCGGAAGTGCCGCCGGCGCATTTGATGTCGCCGGTTTCAGTGATGTCTATTTCGAGCGGCAGTATGTTTTCCGTGATCGCCAGACCGAACTGAGCGGTGCATCCGTTGGCGTCGGTGACGGTGACGGTGTGCGTGCCGGGGCTGAGTTGGGCGGCGGCGGCGGCGGTTTCGCCGTTGTCCCAGCGGTAGGTGAGGGTTCCGGCGCCGCCTTTGGCTTCTGCTTTGGCCTGGCCGTCGTTGTTGCCGGCGCTGGCGGGGGCTGTCTGCGATCCGGTAACCGTCAGTGCAGGCGGTTCTTTTACCGTGAAAGCGGCCGTTGAAGTGGTGCCTGCCGCGTCGGTAATGGTGACGGTGTAGACGCCGGCTGCAACACTCGCCGGCGCTTCGCCGCTCAGCGCCGGGTTGTTCCACTGGAAGCGGAAAGGTCCTTTGCCGCCGCTGGTGTTGACTTTCAGGCTGGTTTTGCCGCCGTTGCAATTGATTTTGGCCGTTTCTTCCACACTGGCGTTCAGCGGGAGGATGTTTTCGGTAATGCTGACCGTTCCGGTTGCGGTGCAACCGTTGGCATCGGTGGCGGTAAAGTTGTGGGCGCCGGGGCCGAGTTTGACGGCGACCTCGGCGTTTTCGCCACTATCCCAGGCATAGCGGTAGGGTGGGGCGCCTCCGCCGGCTTTGGCCGCGGCTTTGCCGTCGTTGTTGCCGGTGCTGGCGGGCGATTGTACGGTGGCGGACACCTTCAGGGGGTCGGGCTGGCGGACTTTGAAAGCCGTGGTGGCGCGGTTGCCGGCGGCGTCGCTCACGGCGAGGGTGTACTCGCCGGCCGGTACGCCCGCCGGTTGTTCGCCATTGAGGGCCGGGTTATTCCAGTTGAACTGGAAAGGCCCTTTGCCGCCGCTTACATTGGCTTTCAGGCTGGTTTGGCCGCCGTTGCAGTTGATTTTGCCGGTTTCTTCAATACTGACGCTGAGGGGCAGGATGTTTTCGGTGATGCTGACGCTGCCGGTGGCGGTGCAGCCATTGGCGTCGGTGATGGTGAACGTATGGGCGCCGGCGGCAAGCCGGACGGCGTCGGGGCTCGTTTCGTCGTTGTCCCAGCGGAACTGATAGGGTGGGGCGCCGCCTTTACCCTGGGCCTGCGCCTTGCCATCGAAACTGCCGATACCCGCGGGCGCTTTGGCCGCGGCCGCGGCACTGAGCGGTTCGGGTTGTTTTAGTTTGAAACTGGCGGTGGTTTTGCCGCCGGCGGCGTCGGTGACGGTCAGTGTATAATCGCCGGCGGGCACATTGGCGGGTTTTTCTCCCGCCAGCGCGGGGTTGCTCCACTGGTATTGGAAGGGCGCTTTACCGCCGTTTACTTCCGTTTTTAATCCTGTTGTGCCGCCGTTACAGCCAATTTTAGCCGTTTCCTCTATACTGGCGCTCAGCGGCAGGATATTTTCGCTGACCGCGGCCGCGGCCGCGGCGGAGCAGCCGAACTGGTCGCTGACGGTGAGGCCATGCGCGCCAGGGCTGAGCCTGGTCGCGGATTCGGTGGTTTCGCCGTTGTCCCAGCGGTACTGATAGGGTGGGGTGCCGCCTTTTACCTGCGCCAGGGCTTTGCCGTCGGCGTTGCCGGTACTGGCCGGCGCTTTTACGGAGATAGTTGCCGATAGCGCATCGGGTTGTTTTACTGTAAATGTGGCGGTTGTTTTTCCACCCGCGGCATCGGTTATGGTGACCGTGTAAACGCCCGCCGCCACGCCCGCGGGTTGGTATCCGCTCAGGGCCGGGTTGCTCCATTGAAAAGCAAACGGGCTTTTACCGCCCTCCACGTTTACCTGCAGGCTGCTTTGCTCGCCGGCGCAGTTGATCTTGCCGGTTTCTTCGATGGCGGCCTGTAAGGGCAGTATGTTTTCGGTGATGGTAACGCTGGCCGAGGCGGTGCAGCCGTTGGCATCGGTGGCGGTCACCGTGTGCGGACCCGGTTTGAGTTGAACGGCGGTTTCCGCGGTTTCGCCATTGTCCCACCGGTACGTGTAGGCGCCGGTACCGCCCCGGGAGGAAGCCGAGGCTTTTCCGTCGCTGTTGCCGGTGCTGGCGGGCGCTTTCGCGGTGGCCACTACGCTGATGGACGCCGGCTGGGCAACGGTGTATGCAGCGGTAGTTTTACCGCCGGCGGCATCCACCACGGTCAGTTGGTAAGCGCCGGCTGTGACGCCGGTGGGTTGGGCGCCTTCCAGCTGCGGTTTGCTCCATTCGTATTGGTAGGGCGCTTTACCGCCTTCCACGGTCACTTTCAGGATAGTGTTGCCACCGGAGCAGGGGATGGGCGTGGTTTCTTCAATTTTAGCAGTGAGCGCGGCCAGTTTTTGCGTCAGGATAACGTTTGCCGCGGCAGTGCAGCCGTTCTGGTCGGTCACGGTGACCGAGTGGGCGCCTTCTGAGAGTTTTTTGGCCGGATTGACGGTTTCGCCGTTGTCCCACTTGTATTTGTAATCCGGTTTGCCGCCTTTCACGGTCACTTCGGCAATGCCGTCTTTTTTGCCGGGGCCGCTTTCTGCCTGTTTCATCGCTGCAGTCGCTTCCATGCGCGGGTCTTCGATTTTTGCCTTGGCGGCCTTGGTTTTGCCGTTGCTGTCGGTAACGGTGACGGTGTAGGCGCCGGCAGCCAGGTTTTGCGGGTTGGCGCCCTGCAGGCCCGGGGTCGACCAGGCATAAGTGTAGGGCGGTTTGCCGCCTTCTATACGCACGTTCAGGGCGGCATCGTTTCCGGGGCCGGCACAGCTGAGTTCTTTGTCTATCAAACAATTGACAATCAAGGAAGTGGATTTGTCGATGAGGTAAAGGCCTTTATCGTCGGTGCCGATCCAGACGGCGCCATCGAGGTCGGCGGCGATGCAGCGGCCGTATTCGCTGGTGTACAGTTCGGCGCCGCTGAACACGTCGAATTCGTCGGTTTCCAGGTCGTAGCGGGTGACCATGCGCGAGAGTACCCACAGGTTGCCGTTGGGGCCGAGGTCGAAATCTTCGGCTTCTCCTTCCAGCGATTTGCCTTTCAGGTTGATGGCTTCCCAGTCTTTGCCGCCGCGTACGGCCCAGAATTCGCCGTCGGCCAGTATGTATATATCGCCGCCAAACTGCCGGATGCGCTGCACGTTGTAACCATCCAGTTCCGATTTCCATTTGCCCGGCGTGCCGGTCATCATGCCGTTGTCGGTACCGATCCAATACTGGCCGGTGCGGTCCTGAAATATGGTGGTGATGGTGTTGGATTTCAATTTGGAGTTGCCGGAAGTGAATTTGCTGACCAGTTGGAGGGCGGGTTTGGTTTTCAGTTGGAACAGACCTTCCTCTGTGGTGCCCAGCCAAAGCCAGTCGTTGCGCTCGTCGTACCAGGCGGCGCTGACTTCCGGTTCCTCGTTCAGCGTCATCTGCAGGGCTTCCGGGCTCCAGCGCAGGTCGGCGTTGCCGCCGCGGAAGGAAAAGACCGATTTTTCGCCGGGGGCGAGGTTCAGCGAGTTGGACAGGTCGGTGCCCATGACCTGGAAAACGCCGGGGCCGCTGGCAACCCATTTGTT
>CALEYM010000858.1 GCA_937926185.1 uncultured Bacteroidota bacterium
GCGATATTATTAAGGGGGAATGACTTGTATGCGCGGGGTTAAAAATGAATTTTTTCAAAAAATTCATTTTTCAGGGTTCGCGGCAAAGCCATTCCCCTTTCACACTATGCGCATTCAAACTGACTTTCTCGTCCTCGGTTCCGGCATTGCCGGCCTCACCTTTGCTATCAAAGCCGCCCGTGCACACACCAACCGGAAAATACTGGTGCTCACCAAAACAGATGAAGGCGAAAGCAATACCCGCTACGCCCAGGGCGGAGTGGCCGCCGTCTGGGATCACGAAAAAGATACCTTCAATAAACATGTGGAAGACACCCTCGATGCCGGCGACGGTCTTTGCCGGCGCGACATCGTGGAAATCGTGATCCAGGAAGGCCCCGAACGGGTGCAGGAGCTTATCGACTGGGGCGCCCGCTTCGATAAGGAAAAAGAGTCGGGCAATTACGACCTGGCCCGCGAAGGCGGACACTCCGAACACCGGATTTTGCATTACAAAGACCTCACCGGCTGGGAAATGCAACGAACATTGATGGAGGAAGCCAAACGTTATCCGAATATCGAGGTGCTGGAACATTATTTTGCGCTCGACCTGATCACCCAACACCATCTGGGCCGAATGGTCATCCGCGTTACCCCGGGCATCGAGTGTTACGGCTGCTATGCGCTGAACAAACAAAACGGCGAAATCGATACCATGCTCTCCCGCGTCACCGTGGTGTGCACCGGTGGAACCGGGCAGGTCTATAAATCTACTACCAATCCGGTCATCGCCACCGGCGACGGCATCGCCATGACCTACCGCGCCAAAGGCCGGGTGGAAAACATGGAATTCGTGCAATTCCACCCCACTTCCCTGTACAACCCCGCCGGCGAAAATCCTTCCTTTCTGGTGTCGGAAGCCGTGCGCGGCTTTGGCGGTATTTTAAAAACCGCCGAAGGCGAGGAGTTTATGCACCTGTACGATGATCGCCTTTCCCTGGCCCCACGCGACATCGTGGCGCGCGCCATCGACTCCGAAATGAAAAAACGCGGTACCGATTGCATGTACCTCGATTGCCGTCACCTCGACAAAGCCGCCTTCACTGCTCACTTTCCCACCATTTACGAAAAATGCCTGGGCGTGGGCATTGATCCCATGAAAAACATGATACCCGTAGTGCCGGCCTGCCATTATATGTGCGGCGGTATTCAGGTGGACGAACACGGACGCAGCAGCATACACCGCCTCTATGCCGCCGGGGAGTGCTCCTCCACCGGCCTGCACGGCGCCAACCGCCTGGCTTCCAATTCACTGCTCGAAGCCATGGTTTTCGCGCACCGCATTTTTCTGGATACGCAGGACAAGATCGATCAATGGTCTTTCCAGGAAAACATACCCGACTGGAATGCCGAAGGCACCACCGATCCGAAAGAAATGGTGTTGATTACGCAGAGTATCAAGGAATTGAAAGAAATAATGTCCTACTACGTGGGTATAGTGCGTTCCAATGTCCGTTTGAAACGCGCCCTCGACCGCCTTTACCTATTGTATCAGGAAACGGAAGAGTTGTACAAAACCACTACCATCAGTCCGCAATTGATGGAATTGCGTAACCTGATCACTATTGCTTACCTGATTACGCGCTCGGCCACGCACCGGCGGGAAAGCCGGGGATTGCATTTCACCACCGACTATTCAGGGAAGCTGCCTTTTATTGAGTTTTCGGTTTTGTAAAGTGGCAGTCGATTTGATAAAAACAAAGTTTTAGTTTAATTTTGTTCGCTAAGTTCTACTTTGTCAAATTAAAAAGTCCAGACAACAATGTCCATATTAACTGCCTATCCAATTTCAATGCAGGACCGGCTTGAACTGGGCCCGGAAGAAGTACGCTTATCCGGTTCTTTTGAAGATTTTTGTAATTTGTTAGGCGTGTGTGAATATCCCATTGAATATCAACATGATGAAATTATCCTGATGAGCTACGCCTCCGACCCTCACGAACAAATTGTCGCCAACTTATTGGGTGAACTGCACCGGGTTTTTAAAGGTAAGGCCGAATACCACCGCTATGGCAGTAACCGCCCTGTTTATATTGCAGAACCCCAATGTTCTTACAACCCGGATGCATCGGTTGTTTTCGGGAAACCGGTAACCTTTGAATTTAAACCCGGCCAAGACGGAAATATTAATCCCTGGCTGATTGCCGAAGTACTTTCCGAAAGCACCCAAAGGAAAGACATGGGCGAAAAACTTCCCCGTTATAAACGCATTCCTTCCCTGCGGTTCATTTTATATATCGAACAAGATACCACGTTGATTACCTTGCATTATCGGTCAGACGAAAATGGACGTTGGGCAAGTACAGATTATAATTCATTGACAGATATCATAGTTGTCGATCAATGGACTATTCAATTACGGGATATTTATGAGAATGTGGTTTTGAGCGGTTAATGACATTACCACCCCTTCACCTGATGCGGATAGCGTACTACGTATGACTCCTTGATCAACCGCGTCATCCGTTCCCGCAACTCCTCTATTCCCTCCTTACTTTTGGCGGAAATGAACACGTTTTCCCCGTTCGCGTGCAGCAGGCGTTCGCGCAATTCGGTTTCCAGCTCTTTCCGGGTGGCGGCGTCGAGCAGATCGTCGAAGCAGCGTTCGCGGTAGATATCCATTTTATTGTATACCATTAAGGTGGGCTTGTCGCCCGCGCCGATCTCCTGCAGGGTTTGTTGCACCGTTTTGATGTGGTCTTCAAACTGCGGATGGGCCACATCCACCACGTGCAGCAGGATATCGCTTTCGCGCACTTCGTCGAGCGTACTTTTGAAACTTTCCACCAGGTGGTGCGGCAGTTTTCGGATAAATCCGACGGTATCCGACAGCAGAAAGGGCATTTGCCCGAACACGACCTTGCGCACCGTGGTATCGAGCGTGGCAAACAGCCGGTTTTCAGCCAGCACTTCGGATTTTGACAGCAGGTTGAGCAGGGTGCTTTTACCCACGTTGGTATAACCCACCAGGGCCACCCGGATCAGTTCGCCGCGGGTTTTGCGCTGGGTCTGGGCCTGGCGGTCGATATCCTTCAGTTTTTCTTCGAGGCTTTTGATGCGGTATTGCACCAGGCGCCGGTCGGTCTCGATCTGTGTTTCACCCGGGCCGCGCATCCCGATACCGCCGCGCTGGCGCTCCAGGTGCGTCCAAAGGCCGCGCAGGCGGGGCAGCAGGTATTTCATTTGCGCCAGTTCCACCTGGGTTTTGGCCTGGGCGGTTTGGGCGCGATTGGCAAAAATATCGAGGATCAGCGTGGAGCGGTCTACGATTTTTACTTTCAGGGCTTCTTCAAGATTGTTGGTCTGTTTGCCGCTAAGGTCATCGTCGAAAATAACCATGTTCACCTCTTCGTGGCGCTCCAGGTACAGGCGGATTTCCTCTACCTTGCCCTTACCGATAAAGGTCCGGTGCTCCGGATGCGATGCGCGTTGGGTGAACCGTTTGATGGAAACGGCCCCGGCCGTGGTGGCCAGAAATTCGAGCTCGTCCAGGTATTCGTGCGCCTGCGGCTCCGTAACCTCCGGCGTGATCAGTCCAACCAAAACGGCGTATTCGGTTTCTTTTTTAAGGGTGGCGGCTTTTTCGCCGAGCGTCCAGTCTTTGGCCATGCGTGGCGTGGCTTGCTTTAATTGTTGTAAAAAAGTCATGCAAAGGTAGTGTGTTTGGGTGGGTTGGCGGTGTCTGATCGAATCAGATAAATAACGCGGCCTAAAACGATTGAAAAATGACAAAAAGTTCCAATATCGACTTAATGGTAAAAAAAACAGACCGCCCGGATGCGGGTTTAAAAATCTGTGTATCCCTGGCATCTATTATTTTTTTCCTGATCCGGCAATTTTTTTCAACAAATTTTAAAATTTTTAGCTCTTGTTGGTAAATTTTAAACAACTGAAAA
>CALEYM010000859.1 GCA_937926185.1 uncultured Bacteroidota bacterium
CAGAAAGCGTAAAGAAGAAAAAACCGGCAACAAAGCATATTATCTTGGTAAATGTGTTTAATTCTTCCCTGAAAAAGCCATAAGAAAATACAGACGCGGAAATGATTATAAATGCAGCTATAACGACCCATACGTTAGTCCTCGACATTTTTTCCAAAAACGGATTGTCGAACATTGGAGCGCTATGTTGCGAACTTTCCACAGTGGTGCGTTTAGCTGTTACCCCTAAGGCGATGTGTTTTATGTTTCAAATTTACGCAGAATAATATTTAAGATAGCTGTTTTTGAAGAAAATTTATACCTCGCGCCGCCAAGTTTTCAGCATGAAAGTGCATAACGTTTACGAAACTTTAAAAGTTTCGTAAACGTATTTCACGGCTCGGACATGCTGAAAACTTGGCGGCGCGAGGTATATATCATTTCTCCAGCACCTTTACCTCCACCCGCTGATTTGCGCGGTCGGCTTCTTTGGAAACGGCATTGACGCGCGGCCGGGATTTTCCGTAACCTTTATACGTGACCCGGTTGGCCGCGACGCCATTGTCGGTCAGGTAACGCATGACGGAGCGCGCGCGGTTGGTGGATAGTTCGGTGGCAAAGCGGTCGGTAGGCCGCAGGTTGGTGTGGCCGCCGATTTCGATCTTCAGGCTCGTGTGGCGCTTCATAAACCTTGCCAGGGCAGCGAGCGTACGGTACGAAGCCGTGTCGAGCCGGTAGTCGTCGGCTTTGAAGTACACGTGGCCGAGTTCGAGAATGCTCCCGGCGCGCAATGTTTCGATTTCGGGGTCTCGGCCGGCCTCAAAGACGGTTTTTTCCGGGGTGGCGGGCTTGGCCCTGGCGGTGGTCGCCGGCGGCGCCGGGACTTTTGCTTTCGGCGCGGCCGCCGGTTTGGGTTTTGCCGGTGGCGCCGCGGGGGGCGGTGGCGCGGGCGCGAATTCGATCGCGATTTTGGCGCTGAGGTAGGCATGGCTGCCATCGAACGCCAGGCTGGCAGCCTCGACGAGGATCGTGTTGTTGACGTTGGTAAAAAAATAATCCGTCACGTCGTACGTATAGATCCGGTTGTGCATGAAACCGGTTACGCTGCGGAAAGTATAATGATCGTCGTATCCGTCCTTTATCTTCCCGTCGCGTTTATCGACGCTGACCAGGCGCTTGTTGATGTAGACGCGCGCCACGTCGTCGCAGTTGATCTCCAGCGTAATTTTCTGAATGGGTTCGGCGCCGAGCCGAACGGTCTTGCGGAACTGGTAGGCTTCCCCTTCCGAATCGGCCGTGCGGCGGCGCCAGACCGGCACGGTACCGGGAATGATCTTAGAGCGGTCATTATATTCGGCGGTCACGGCTTTGTGGGTTCCTCCGGGCAGCGGCGTCGCTGCCTCGGCTATCCGTTCGGCCGGTAAGGGATATTCGCCGAACTTCGTCTTCGAGCCGCTGACATCCCAGCTGTGGTCGGTTACGATCGTGACCGGCGGCTTGCCCGCCGCCTGTTTTGCATTGGACGGTACAAAGCCCGTTGTGACGAAAAATGCCGCCGCGAGCGTATAAGCGGCGGAACGCAAAATGCCCGCGGTATTTTTGTTTTTCATGTTACTCATGGTAAAAGTACTTTGTAGTGCAAAGTAACTGAAAAACCCACATACAGACAAGCACTGCCGGCAATTATATTTTCCGATCAGGTCTTTTCCGCAGAAACGTTACCCGCTCACTTTCTTTTCGTTCGTGAATACAAGGTCACATCCTTGTTAAACAAAAACGCCAAAATCACCCCTGTGCAGGAATTATAAGCGTGCAACCCTTCATAAAACTCCGGCGCGGCCTGCCGCAATGCCGGTAGCCTGCTGCCGGGGATGGTGGGGAAATCGTGGTGTTCGTTGTGGTAGCCCACATTGAACGTGATGGCATTGAGCGGGCCGTAGTAGGAGTAGGTCTCCTGGCCCTCATGGAAGACATAGTGCTCCGAGATGAAATGCCCCGAAGTTGGGTGCAGCCCACCCGCGAACAACAGCGACAGGAAAAGGAACGACACGCCCGACCAACCTGCAAATGGCAGATACGCGGCCATAACAGCTACCTGAAACAGGATATTGTACCACTGCCACCTTTCTATCCTGATCGGCTTTACAAAAACAGGCCGCAAGGCGTAAAATACGATCTGGTGCAAAAACCAGATAAACTTGCCGATGAAGCCCCGGAAAATCTTTGCCTCGAAGCGCGATGGTATGTCCGTATCCACGCCGTCTTTGCCCTGCTCCCAGTGGTGCAGGGCGTGGTACACTTTGAACGACATGGCGTAAGGGATGACAATAGGCAGGTTGGCGATCAGCGCCAGAATGTTGTTGTTCTTTTTTGACTTGAACGCCAAATCGTGCGTGATCTCATGGATGGCGAGGAACAACGCATGGGCAACAGTGGCGCCCACAAAAAAGGCAACCAGGATAAATTGCCACCAATTCAACAGGTAAGCGTAATAGGCCACTCCCAATTGGAGGACGACCAGGGCTACCGTTTTATATTTCAAAGAAGGATCAATACCGAATAACTTCGTGACTTCCGGGTGTTTTGCCAAAATGTCCTTCCGCCGCTGAAAGTGCGGTTCCCGGTCGTCGGCCCAGTAGTAGTCATTTTTCTGTTTGGTAATGGTTGCCATGTTCGGTTGATTACTCATGAATTGCTGAACGGTTGATTTAAAAACGGGCGGCAAGATAAGGCAAAAATAGGGCAGCCGGCCTTAATTTTAGGATCAACGGGTGGCCGCCGACGTGGCCGCGTTTAGCCGGAGCGCATGGTTCGTTTTTGGTATTCCAACTCCAGTCACCATCAGGTTTTTG
>CALEYM010000860.1 GCA_937926185.1 uncultured Bacteroidota bacterium
CACGACTTGTTGAGCGACACGAGCCGCCTGTTTCTCCTGAAAACCGATAAAAACGGTTTCCCTTTGTCGGCCGTAAAAATTGACTTCGACGTCAATGATAAATTTCCCGAACTGCCGGCCCGTTCGAAGATATTGCGCGTCGGCGATGCGCTGTTTTTTACGGGCATGAGCCAAAATAATGTCGGGCAGACCCAGGGTATACTGGTAAAAACAGACCTGAATGGCTGGGTGGGCGACTCCTGCGTTTATTTTTCCGAAACCCCCGTAACCCTTGTGGCCATGCCCGCGCCGGTGAGCGAGGCGGTGGTGCCGGACGTCACGACGAGCCCGGCTAATTTGCAGGGCGCTACTGTTACCTTACTTACGCCTGAACTGACCCTCGTAAAAAAGTGCGGGGCTGCCGGCACCTGCCCTGCACTGCCCGACCTGCGATTGACCCTCGACTCGATCACTTGCAATTACGGCAATGCGCTGCTGCATTTTACTATATGCAATGTTGGCGGACAGCCTTACGATGGCGGGCTTTGGTTGTTGCTTTACGACAAAAATCCGCTTACCGATTCCGCCGCCAACATGATCACCGCATACGTCGGCTCCACCGATCAGCCTTTCCCGGCCGGCGAATGTTACGCGGGCATACCGTTTTCCTCCGATTTCTTTTCTGCCGCGGGGTTCAGGCTGGATACTTTCACCAAACTATACGCGCTGCTCGGCGCCAACTTCACCGTGCAACCGCCTATCCCGCTCACCGGATTTCCCTACACACCCAACCAGCCGGAATGCGGTTATCTGAATAATCTCGACAGTATTGCCGTGCCCAAGGATCTGTGCGGCGGCTGCGAGGAACCGGTCACTTTTGTAAAGAAGTTGGGTAAGCAGCAGCAAGCTGAACTGGCGTTCAGCATGTGCGCTGCTTCCGATGGAAACCTGTATATCGCCGGCCGGCAAGGCAACAATCCTATGATCGCCAAAGTGTCCCCGCTCGGCGAACCGCTTTGGGTGCGCAACTTCCCGCCATCCGCTTCAGGCGAACCCATCGAATTGGCCGAGATCATCGAAGATTCAGACGGCATGATCGTGATTTGCGGCGCCAAAGGCGCCTCGCCCTCTATTCGAAGATCTATCGTTATGCGCTACGATCCGGTATCGGGCACGGTGTTGTGGTTCAAAGATATGCTGGCCAACCGGCCCGAGGCATCGGGTATTGTGGAAAATGGCCCTGGCGGCAATTTTATCCTCCGCAACAATTATCAGCAGGTTGTCGGCGGGGAGATCAAAACGCGTTCGGAATTGTGGGAAATCAACCGTGTCGATGGCGCTGTAATGAATACCCTGAAACCGCGGTACCTGGGTAATCCGCATCTGCGACTGGAAGATATGATCATCTACCAGGGTAAGCTGTATGCAGTGGGCGCCCGGCGGGATGACGACCCGGATATCCTGCTGCCGGTATTTGCCAAAATTTCCCTGGCAGACGGCCAGCCTGAGTGGGTGCAGTTGACAAATCCCGACACAGGAAGCGCCGGGCCGAAAATGTATTCGCACACCGATATCGAACAGGATCACGGAATTTTTGTCGTTGCCGGCAACACACAAAAAGCAAAAGGCGGCCCCGTGAACCTGTATCTGGAAAAACATGGTCCCGACGGATCGCTGCTGTGGATGAAAGAATATGACATTAAAATGGCCCCTCAGGGTGTGGCGGTGCTTCCCGCCGCGTATGTGATATTCGGTTTTATGGCGGCCAATCAATGGGGTATTGTAAAAACCGATAAAAACGGGAACGTACTGAGCGCCAAAACCCTGACCTTGGCCGGCGCCTCGCCCAGTTTTACCTACTATGCCAACCGGCAGGGACAGATACTGCTGAACAAGAGTTTTCTCCTGATGCTCGACCACACCCAGGCCGACGGCGGCGACGATATCCTGCTTATCCGAACAGATGCAGACCTGAACCTCGATGACCCCTGTGACCTGCTGCAGCATATTCAGACAAATGGCCTTACCCTGCCGGCGGGAACCATTCAGACAACATTAACTACCGAAATAAATGCAGTTACCATCACCAATGCACAGGCCGTTTTTCAGCCGGATTCACTGCAAGTAAATGATTTGTGCCCCCAATGCAATTCAGACGACAACTGCCCGGACCTCACTTTCCGGGTAGGCAGCATTTTCTGCTCGGCCGACAGCGCATTGTTTTACAAGGCCAATATTTGCAACAACGGCAATCAGGCGGTGGACAAACCCTTCGACGTCACTTTTTACGACAAAAACCCGCTGACCGAAACGGCGCAGCCCGTGTGGAGCATCGCGGTGAACGAACCGTTGGCCCCCGGCGAATGTCGGGAACTCGGCTGGCCCCTGCCCGCCACGGCGGCGCAGTACTCCAGGCTGTACACCCTGGCCGGGGTGAGCGGCAACGTAGTCACACCGGTATCAACGGATAGTTTTCCCTTCCAGGCCGGCTTTGTGGAATGTAATTACACCAACAACCTGGACAGTTTTGTGGTGCAAATTCCCGTTTGCGACAACTGTAAAGATCCATCCACCTTTTTCAGAACTATGGGTCGCGTGGATCGTTCCGAGCTCGGTTACAGCCTGTGCGCCGCTTCCGACGGCAACGTTTATCTGGCCGGGCGTCAGGGGCGCAATCCCATGATTGCCAAAATGACCCCTAACGGTGAAATGATCTGGGTGCGCAATTTCCTTGCCGGTACTTTCCTCGAAACAGTAGAACTGGCGCAGATATTGGAAGATCAGGAAGGGAAAATAGTAATTTGTGGCACAGAAGGCGCGTCGCCCAACTCCAGAAAAACCGTGGCGATGCGCTACGATCCGGATGCAGATCAGGTGTTGTGGTTTAAACAATATCCCGAACTCCATCCGCAGGCGCTGGGTATTTTTGAAAAAACGCCGGGCGGCAATTTTGTCATATTTAGCTTTTCGGACGAACAATTTCCGGGTAGCCCACCCCTGGGCAGCTTCTATAAGGCCCGGTCGCAGGTATGGGAAATCGATCATGCCACCGGCGATGTTGTTCCAGGTTTGTCTGCCCATTTTACCGGAAACGCGAGCATATATTTTCAGGACATGATCCCGTACGACGGCAGCTTCTACAGCGTGGGCGGCTGGAGTAACGATGGCGCCGGCCGGATGTTGCTGACAAAATTATCGGCAAACGACGGGACGCCGGAGTGGTTCCGGGGAACGGTACCGGATACGACACAAACGACGCAATTCGGGCTTTATACCAATATTCTGGCAGATAGCGGACAACTGGTATTGCTGGGAGGTGGAATACTTAACCTGAATACACCCGACGAAATACGTCTGGTGTACTTATCCAAATACACCCCCGAGGGCTCGCTGTTGTGGATGAAAGGGTATGAAATCGCCATGGCTGCGCAAGATGTCGTAGCCTTGCCAGACGGTTACGTTATATTCGGGCGAATGGAAGGCCGGAGCTATGTGATGATAAAAACGGACAAGGCCGGCAACCTGCTCACGGTAAAGAAAATCAGCCTGCCTGTTTCACCCGTCTTTACCGTTCGATACTTTCGCCAAAACCAGATATTGCGCCTGCCCAACCACTTGCTGATGGTAGATGATTACCGGGCGCCCGGAGTAAATGACATAGTACTGATCAAAACGGACTACGATTTCAACCTGGCCGACAGTTGCAACCTGCTTGAAGCCCTGACAGTTAAAACCAATGACCAGCCTGCCCGGGTGGAGCTGCTTTCAGGATCGTATGAGATTTTCGCATTCAGTTCGGTAAATGCGCAAACCGCTTTCCTGTCCGACTCGATCAGCGCCAGGCAATGGTGCCCGCAATGCGTTTGCCTCGACAAACCCGACCTCACCTGCCGGGTGGACAGCGTGTATTGCTCCGTAGACGACGGCGTGGTCGCGAATCTTCAAATTTGCAATATCGGGCAGGTATCGCCGCAGGCGGGTTTCAACCTGACGTTTTATGACAAAAATCCGCTGGAAGAAGCAGCCACGCCCCTCTTCGCCACATTTGTGCCGGCTCAACCCGGTTTCGGCGATTGTGTCCAGTATACCCTGCCGCTACAGGTACCCTTGCCGCAGCAAAGCAAAATATACACGCTCGCCGGCTTGTGGAGCGATGTGCAGACGCCTGTCGATCTCAAAAATTTCCCCTTCCCCAACGGCTACGTCGAGTGTAATTACGCCAACAACCTCGATAGTTTTGAAATAAACCTGCCCGAAGCGCAGGCCCCCAGGCTTGGTCCTGACCTGAGTATATGTGCCGGAAAAACCGTCACGCTCGATGCCGGCGGCGGTTACGTGTCGTATAAATGGCTGAACGGCCCGGCTGCACAAACCTACGCCGTGAGCGTTGCCGGCGATTACGTCGTGGAAGTAACCGACGCCTGCGGGCGCGCGCTGCGCGATACGGTGCAGGTGACGGTATTGCCGGCTCCGCCTCCCACTACGGTAACTATTCCGTTCTATCCGGGCGATACCGTGCTGATCGGTGGAATAGCCTACACTCAACCGGATACGGTGGTACAAACCCTGAGCTCCGCTTCGGGCTGCGACTCCGCGGTCACGAATATCCTGCAACTGATCGTCACAGCGGTCGACGTGAAGTGTCCCACTGATCTGACCGTGACCCTTCCGCTCAATAAGACGGAAATGCAGGTGTTTTACGACCCGCCCCAGGCCACCACCAACTGCCCGAATCCCGGAATTTTGATCAATTATATTCAGGGGCCGGTATCCGGCAGTTTATTTCAGGAGGGGACAAGCACCGTCTGTTTTGAAGCAATTAATGCGTGCGGCATTCGCGACACCTGTTGTTTCACGATCACCGTGCAACAGCCCGATCAGCCCGAACAGGCCTGTGACCTGAAAACCCCGCCCGGCTGTTTTCGCTACGAACTGCTCGGCATCCGTTTCGACTCCCTGGGACAGCGCCGTTACCGGGTGCGCATCGCCAATACCTGCGCCGGTCCGTTGTTGTGGGCCGCCGTTCAGATACCCGACGGCGTGGCGGCCGCGTCGCCCAAAGAAGGCGCAACTTATGTGGCGCCTTCCGGTAATACTTACACGGTGCGCAACCCGGACTTCTCGCCGTTCTGGTCTATCCGGTACAAACCGCTTTCGGGCAGTTTGAACAACGGGGCATCGGAAATTTTTGAATACACGCTGCCGCAACAATCGGCGCCGGCTTACATCCGCATTGCGGCCAAACTGGCCGGCAACGCATATTCGGAAGCGCACCTGAATACGTTCAACTGCCCGGTGTTGCCATACGCGCCGGGCCAGGATGCGGCCCCGGCAGCGCCCAGAAATCATACAAACACACTGAAGACGGTTGAATTAATCGTCAGACCCAACCCCACCACCGGGCAACTGTTCGTGGATTTACAGGACTGGCAGGGCCAGCCGGTGTGGCTGCGGGTACTGAACGCGCAGGGGATATTGGTTTATGAAAACCGGTACATTGCGGAAGGCGTCGCGCTGAACCTGGAGTTATCCGAAGGACTGGCAAATGGCTTCTACGTGCTGGCGATACAAAAACCGGACGGGACTTACGCGGCGGCACGATTTATGTTGGAGCGGTAAGGACGCTAAAAGACTAAACATAATATGCTGCAAAACAGAAAATGAAGGTGTTCAGGTACCTGCTTCGGCTGGCGACAACAACGCTTTACTGACACCATATTAGCAGTTGCTGCGTATCTTTGACGCCGGTACGGTCAGTACCTGAAAAATACCGAATCAATCTGATACACTATGTTCAAAGCATTGTTTTACCTGTTATTCGCGGTGCTGCCTTTTGTTGCCGCCGGCCAGAAATGCGCCGAAATGTATGATTACTTCAAAGCGGGTGTCACGCTGGAGTACACCAGTTACGACAAAAGGGACAAAATAGAATCCGTGATGACCCATCGGGTGACAAAAATTGAGGAAGTGAACGATACGCTCATCGCCACTTTTGAGATCAACGCAACGTATGGAAAGAGAAAAGGCGAATTCAAAAACACGGTTCCGATGAAATGCCACGAGGGCGTGATTTACGCGGACATGCGATCCATTATACCCCCCGCGCAAGACAATGAGCAGTCGCCCGACGTTCACATGGAGATAAAAGGAACCGACCTCACTTTTCCCAAAAACATGGAACCCGGGCAGATGCTTCCCGACGCCGAAATGCAGATGATCATGCGCATGGGCGAAATGCAGTTGGGCAACATGCGGTACAAGATAAAAAACCGCAAGGTGGAGGCGTTGGAAACAGTGACGACCAATGCCGGCGAGTATGCCAGTACAAAAATAGGCTACGACTTTGAGTACAAGTTCCTGGGTACGCGCAGCAACCATACGGAAGTATGGTATTCACCGGCAGTAGGTATGGTCAAGTCGGTCAGCTACGATAAAAGTGGCAAGGTGGAGAGCC
>CALEYM010000861.1 GCA_937926185.1 uncultured Bacteroidota bacterium
GTACAGGAAAAGGGTGTGAGAAGAGGATGAATATTCCCATTACATACCCTTTTCATCTATTTTTGGCGCCATGCGGATATCCGATTCGGGGGTAATCGGTTCAATGTCCGGCAGATAGGGGGGAATAGTCATTTTTCTTTCCGGATCCAAAACATCTTTTTCTTTCGTCAAGTAATCGCCACCGCTTACTATCATTTCGGACAGAAATGTACCCTGGAAGTGGCGTATACCGTCCTTCTTCGTATACGCATCTGTGATCGCGTCAAGGGCCGAGAGAATATGTTTGTTTTTAGGGCCTGTCGCGAACATGCCATTGAGAAACCTGGCTGATGGCGGCACCTGGCCGATGAGTCTTTTAGCTGTTGCGTGATCTTTATCTTTTCTGGTATCCAATGCTCCGGGGTCTGCTTTTACGGCTCTGACATAGTTATCGGATGTGGCAGCCACCGCGCCCATCAGTGGCGCCTGGCTTTGCGGATCGTTGTGGCGGTAGGCATGTTTGAAGTCCATATTCCCCAATCCCATATCGGCGTCGAAATGATGGCCGCCGTATTGGTAGCCATACATCAATCTGGCGATATCGGACAGATGTTTAATGCCATCGTATCTTGACCGGTTGGTCTTATCACCGGCCATCTCCGCGGCACTTTTAGCCATAACTTTTATTGCCTCCTTCGTGATCTTTGCCGCCTCTTTTCCGTTGAGCGACATTATCACTCGCGGTGCGTGTAAATGCGCTCCGTTGATTCGCCCGGGCAGCTTTGTCTGCCACTAATTGCAGATTCTTTTGCGCGATAGCTGCCGGACGGTTGTCCATGAGGGTTGCGGCGGACTCAATGCCGTGTTGTTTTTGGGCAACAACGTTTGCCGCAGACTTGCGTTTGCTGTCCGGTGTTTTGTCCGTGTGCTTTGCCGTCATAATTACCTGCCTGGGCGACGACCGCGGTCATCCGGTTTCGGTTACCCGGCAGCAAATAAAGTAAAATATTGGGAATTTACGGTGATTCTGAATTTGTCGGGAATAGCCGGTTTTTGAGATGTCGCCTGCTCGCACCTCGCAGACGGCACCTCAAAAACCAGGTTCAAAACCAAATTATTCGCCGCAATGACAATCGTCATCTGTCTGGCAGCGGGCAAAGTTTAAATTGCCTGCAAAAACGGCTGAACCATGACCTCCACCAACAGGGCGCTTGCCCGCATATTCAAAGAAATGGCCGGCATTTACGAGTTCAGCGGAGCGGGCGACCGCTTCCGGGTGCTGGCCTATCAAAAAGCGGCCCGCGTGCTCGCAGGTCTGGAAGAAGACGTGTCGAAATACGTGGCCCCCAATCAGCTGGAAGAACTGCCGGGCATCGGCGAAAGCATTGCCGAAAAGATCAAAGAATACCTCGAAACGGGCAAAATTGCCAAATTCGAGTCGCTCAAAACCACTGTGCCTCACGAGCTGCTCGACATGCTCGACATCAAAGGTTTCGGACCCCAATCGCTGAAACAGATCAGTTCAGTCTTGGGCATTAAAACCCGGGCGGGTATTGTGAAGGCCCTGGAAGACGGCAGTATCGGCCGTCTGAAAGGTTTCGGCCCCAAAAAGGTGGAAAACATGATGAAGGGCCTGAAACTGCACAAAACCCTCGAAGAACGCATGCTGCTGTGGGACGCTCTCGAACTGGGCGAAACCATCGCCGGGCGCCTGAAACAATTGCCGGAGGTGAAAAAAGTGGAACTGGCCGGCAGCCTGCGGCGGGGCAAGGAAACCATCGGCGACATCGACATCCTCGTGGCCGCCGAAGACCGGCACCGGAACACGATCATGAACTTCTTCACAGGCTGGGCCAATATCGGCCAGGTGCTGGCCCGGGGCGATACCAAGGTAAGCGCCATCATCAAAGACCATCTGCGGCAGGTGGATATCCGCCTGGTGCACCGCGACGAATGGGGCGCGGCACTGCAGTATTTCACCGGCTCGAAAGAACACAACGTGCACCTGCGCGCCATCGCAAAAGACATGGGCCTGAAAATCAGCGAATACGGCGTTTTCCGGGTCAAAGACAACAAACGTATCGCCGGCGAAGAGGAGGAAGACGTGTACCGCGCCCTCGATTTCCGCTGTATGCCACCCGAAATGCGCGAGGACCGCGGTGAACTGGAACTCGCCGCCCGGCACAAAATACCGGAACTCGTTACCCTCGGCGACATACGCGGCGACCTGCAAATGCACACCACGTGGTCGGACGGCATGCACAGCATAGAAGAAGTGGCCCGCTACGTGAAAAAACACCTGCCCTACCGCTATATCGTCCTTACCGATCACTCCAAGGCATCCCGCATTGCAAAGGGTATGGATGAGAAACAATTCCTTGAACAAATGAACGCCATCCGGGAAGTGAATGAAAAACTGGGCGAAGACTTCGTCAAATCGGGCGCCGAGGTGGATATCCTGCCCGACGGCTCGCTGGACTTGTCCGACGAACTACTCGGCCAACTCGATATTGTCGTAGGCTCCATCCACTCGTCTTTCAACCGCGACAATACCGACCGGATCATCAAAGCCTGCGAAAACCCGTACATCGCCATCATCGGCCACCCGACAGGGCGCCTCATCGGCACCCGGGAAGCCTACCCGGTGGACATGCGCCGGGTGATCGAGGCCGCCGCCGAAACGGGCACCGCTCTGGAGATCAACGCCCAACCCAACCGCATGGAGCTCAACGACGAATGGGCGCGGCTGGCCCGTGAAAAAGGCGTCAAACTGGTCATCAGTACCGATATGCACCAGCTGTCCAACTTCAACTATATGAAACTCGGCGTTACCGTGGCCCGGCGGGCCTGGTGTACGGCCGATGATATTCTGAATACCGGGAAATGGAAGGACGTACAGGCGTTTGCAGAGCGTAAGCGAAAGGGCGCGGTATCGAAAGGATCGAAGTTGTTGCGCTGGTTGCACGGTTGATTAATTGCAGGAATTAAATATACAAACAATGAAAATCAATAAAACATGGCATGAGCAACATCACATGCCAAAAAACGCAACATTTGAACAACGGCTCGAATGGCACCTGGAACACCAGAAAAACTGTTCGTGCCGCCGGGAACTGCCCGAAAAACTGGTTCTGGAAATGAAAAAAAGAGGTATTCCGATCCCGGAGTTGTAAGCGGGTCATTTTGGATTACCGTCATCAAGTGTGAGATTGAACACCGGGGCGCCTTCTGCAATGCTGAACGGCGGGTTCTTTCAAGGGCATAGCGGAAGAGGCGCCCGTTGCATACAAGGATGTCGACCTCGGGGTCGGCGCCTTTAAGCGTCCACAACAAGCGATTTTTGTTGCCGCTTTACGGAATCAGTATTTTTTTGCTGTTGTATTTTTTTGCGGCAGATTTATATCCCGGCGGTTCGAATGCCGACAGTATATCGGAAGGGTATAGTTTATGGAATAATTACTGGTGCGATTTAATGGCGGATTATGCCAAAAACGGCCATGACAATCCGGCCCGGCCCATGGCTATTGTGGCGTGGGTGATTCTTTGTCTCAGCATCAGTCTTTTCTG
>CALEYM010000862.1 GCA_937926185.1 uncultured Bacteroidota bacterium
GCCGCGGAGGCGCCCAAATTAATTGATCAAAAATACGGTTTGAGTGGGAATTATCTAACTCCTGCTAATTTTGCCCCGCTTCCGGAAACTTTTAACTACAAAAACGGCTTCCCCTTCAAACTCTATACTCCAAACTTTCGAACTTCAAACTCAAATCTGATCAATGGATTTTCTTTCCGAACTGCGTTGGCGAAATTTGATACATGAGACCACCCCGGGGGTGGAAGAACACCTTCAAAGCGGCATGGTGCGCGGGTATATTGGTTTTGATCCCACGGCGCCTTCGCTCACCATTGGCAATTATGTGCAGATCATGCTGTTGCAGTTCCTTCAGCAGGCAGGTCATCAGCCCGTGGTCTTGATGGGCGGCGCTACGGGCCGTATCGGCGATCCCAGCGGCCGCGATACGGAACGTGAGTTGAAAAGCATGGATGAGCTGGAACGCAACATTGCCCACCAATTCAAACAATTTGAACGCCTGCTCAACTTTTCCTCCGATGCGCCCAACCGGGCCCTGCTGCTCAATAACTACGATTTTTATAGTAATATGAATGTACTGGACTTCCTGCGCGATGTAGGCAAGTACCTGACGATCAACTACATGATGTCGAAAGAAAGCGTACAGCGCCGGCTGGAGACAGGTATTTCCTACACGGAATTCAGTTACCAACTGCTGCAAGGCTACGATTTTGTACAACTCCATCAAAGATACGGCATCACCCTTCAGATGGGCGGCAGCGACCAGTACGGCAACATCACTGCCGGCATCGAGTTGGCCCGCAAAATTACCGGCGCCAAGTTATTTGCCGTCACTACACCCTTGCTAACCAAGGCCGACGGCAGTAAATTCGGTAAAAGCGCCTCCGGCAATCTTTGGCTCGATCCTGACCTGACCAGTCCCTACCGCTTTTACCAGTTCTGGATCAATGCCGCCGACGAGGATATCCCAAAATACTTCCGTTATTTTTCGTTCAAAACCCGGGAGGAAATAGAGGCGCTTGAACAAGCCGGCGACATCCAGCGCGCCAAACAGGTATTTGCAGAAGAAATCACCGAAAGAATACACGGCACGGCGGAATATCAGGCCGTACAAGCGGTCTCCCGGCTGCTGTTCGACCATAGAGCGGATGCCGCTACCCTCCGCGGACTCGACGCCAAAACGCTGGCGCAAGTGGCAGAGGAAATTCCAAGCCCGAAAGTACCAAAATCACTCGTGCAAAATCACGTGGAACTGCTTGATCTGCTCAGCGAACACACCGGCATCCTCACCAGCCGCAGCGAGGCCAAAAAAGCCGTTCAAAACAACGCGATATCCGTCAATAAACAGAAAATCACCGCCTTGGATACCGTCATAACACCGGAAAACATCCTGCACGACCAGTATATCATGCTGGAAAACGGCAAAAAAAACAAGTACCTGGTAAAACTGGTTTAATTGCGGATTGCGGATTACGGATTGCGGATTGACCCGGCTCTTGGCACGGTATGTCGCTTGGAAAAAGGCTGCGATGCCAATCCGCAATCCGCAATCCGCAATCCGCAATCCGCAATCCGCAATCTAGAACCTGGCCGTTATCCCCCCCAGTATATTGATCCCGTACATGGGGTACGTGAACCAGCGTTCGCGGGTATTATTCAGCACGTTGTTGAAATCGAGGAATACGCCGATATTGTCAGTGAAGCGATAGGAGCCGCCGAAACTGAGATCGAACAGGGCGTCACTTTTCCGGGCAATGCTCTCCTGATCGAGATAAGGAATGGCATCGGCCAGATAGACTTCTGCCTTCAGGCTGGCTTTGCCGTCGAGCAGGGTATACACGCCGCTGGCGTTAAATTCCAAGCCGGGCAAGCCCCAGCGTTCTTCTTCGTTGAACATCTCGTACACATTTTGGCTGATGGTAGCGCTGACGACCAGGCTTTTTACCGGTACAAGTTTAACTGTGCCCTGGATGCCGAAGATATTGGCTGTGTCGTACAGTACAGTAAATCGGGTAACGCCCGGCAGAGCGTTTGGGTCGAATAAGGTTTGAAACAAGGCCAGATCGGAGGCTTTGCCATAGCTGACCTGGCCCTGATATTCCAGCCAGCCGAGATTGCCTTTCAGGCCGCCGTAAAAATTAAGCCAGTGGGTGTTGCGCAGGTCTACGCCGCGAATTTGAATAAACGGATTGTATTCCGCCATGGTGCGGTAGGTATTCTTGCGCAAATCGCCGCCGGCGCCGGCAAAAGCCTGCAGACCGTCGCCCCACAAGCGGAGCGTCAGCTCCGCGTCGGGGAATATCTGAAATTCGTCGCGGTTGCTGGCAAAGGTGCCGCCGATTTTAAATTTCAAAAAATCGGTGTGAAAGGTAAAATTAGGTTGCAGGTAAATGTTATTCAGGGTTTGTTTTACGGTATCGTTAAAAGAGGTCAGATCGGTACGCAGCGTCAGGCGCAGGGGATGTTTTTCAGCAAACCATTTGGTTGCGCTCAAATTCAGATCGAAGCCGGTTTCCTTGTTGGAATAATAGTCGGTGAGCCGGTAAAATTTTGGCGCAACTGAAAAATTCAGGTCGGCGTCGGTGCGCTCGCTGTTGTAAAGCCGCCCGGCCAGTTCGAGTATTTTAAAATCCTGGCGTACCTGTTCCTTAAGGTACTCCAGCGAATCGTGGTCGTAACCGTAAAAATGCACCCGGTCGTAGGTATAACCCGCCCGGGCTTCTATGGCCAGGTTATTATCCAGGTAAATATTCCCGTTGAGCAGGAAGTCGTTATTCATAAAGCGCTGGTTGTCATAAGACTTTTTGTTGGCGCTGTGGTGGCGAAACCAAACCTTCCCGTCGAAACTCTCACCCGCATGATAGGCATAACCCAACTCGCCATAAGCAGAAGCGGGCACACCGCCTCCACCTTTCAGATAACCGTTGTATTCCTTTTCTTTTTTTACCGACTTCATGCCGATGGGGCGCAGCGTGGGCGCTTCGTAGGATATGGTCAATGGTTTAGGTGGCACCAGATAATCCTGCCGCTTGGTGGTGGTGTCCAAAGCAGGAAGGATCGGCGGCACGTTGAGTTTGTTCGACTCCAGCAGGCGGGCGTCGAAGTCCTTGACGATCGTGGCGCTTTCGGTCGGCAGATCTTTTTGCGCGAACACGGGTTGGGCTAAAACGCAGCACAAGAAGGCGAAAAGCGATATTTTTTGCATTTTGTTTTATTGTAAAAAGGTTGGCGGGTTGCGGGTTAACGGGTTGCGGGCATCCAGGCTCGAACATCCCGAAACCCGTTAACCCGAAATCCGGCAATATTTAGTTTCCTTCGTCGAGATCGAGCAGATCGAGGCCTTTGGTTCCGGGTTGAGTGGGCTGGTTGGGCAAGCCGTTTATCTTATTGTATTTCTGGCGCGCCTCGTTAATAATGGTCGGATCGCCTTTATAGTTCTCCAGAACCGCTTCGAGGGCGGCCGAGGCGCTGTTTTTGTCGCCCTGGTCGGCGTACACGTCGGAGAGCAGGATGAGGTTCCGGGCAATCCAGTCGTCGTAACCGGCGCTGGCCTGGTTAGCGGTTGTGATCAATTCTTCCGCCCTGGCATAATTGCGCTGGCGATAGAATATCTGCGCTTGCAGATGGTAGGACTCGGCCATAATTACGGTAGTGGAACTCTGCGTCACTTTTTGCAAGGCCGGCAGCGCGCGGGCATAATCGCCCCGGTCATAAGCTGACTTTCCGAGGTAGTAATTGGCCGCGGCTACCTGTTCGCCGGAAGCCAGCGGCGCATTAGCCACTTTCTGCGCGTATTCATTCAGGGTGGCCGAATTGTTGGTGGCGTAAGCGGCCCGCATCACCAATACCTGGGCTTCGAAACGGGAGGCGTCGGTGGTGGCCGCCTCTTCCCATTTGCGGGCGTATTCCAGGGTTTGGGCGTAATCTTTGATATAGTTATAAGCCAGCAGCGCGGCTTTTTCACTGGATTTTGGATAGTAGCGGCTGGGGCCTTTTGCTACCACCATGCCGTAATCCTTCAGCGCCATATCGTATTTGCTTATAGCTGTCGTGGAATAACTTTCAGCACGCAGGAAATAGGCTTGCAGCGCGTAACGGCCATTAGGGTATTTGGCGAGGTAATTGGTAAGGCCGTCGATAGCCTGGGCGTAGCGGCCGTTTTGGTACTGAATTTCAGCCGACTGAAAGGTTACACTGTCTTTTGCCGCTGTATTCACATTGTACCCCGGCACCGTTTCCAAAAAAGCAAAATACTCGTCGGGCCGGTTGAGGTCTTTCACATATATTTCTTCGATTGCGGCCAGCGCGTCTTTCGCCTCGATATTTTCAGGGTTATTCGAAAACACTTGTTTGTAATAATTCAGTGCGGCGGTGGTATTACCCTGGTTGTAGGAAATCAGGCCCAGGGTTAGCAGGGACTGGTTGACCAGATTCGAT
>CALEYM010000863.1 GCA_937926185.1 uncultured Bacteroidota bacterium
GGAAGAGCAGTTTATCGCCACGGGCAACATGTTGCTGTCGGCCAAAAACGTGTTTTTGCAGGGCGCCGGCGGCAAACTGATCAAATACAGCACCTTCGACGGTGGTATTCGCTCGGGCATCCTGGTGCAAAAAGAAGTGGACCACAAGGGCCGGGAGCAGAAATCGGAACCGAAAACCCGCCGCTCCGTGCGCGCCTTGGCCGACGAACTGGCGCAAACCCGCCCGGGCTACCAGCAATACCGCTACGTCGAGGGCACGGCCCTGAACAACGCCATCGCGTTCGTGCGCACCCGCGAGGAAATGTACCGGGTGACCATGCCGAAAACCACGGCCTTCAAACCCTACTACGGCGACAAAGACCTGGTCAACTTGCTTTTTCAGGATACCTACGACCGCAGCCGGGGCCTGCCCAAGGCATTCGTCAGTTACCCGCCCAACCTGCTGGCGGGCTACGTCCACCGCGACGACCTGCAAAGCTTCCTCGACATCCTGGCCGACAAATACCAAATGACCTACTTAGCAGAAGCGCAGCAATTCGCCGGCTTCCTCAACCTCGACCAGCCCATCCCCGACCGCGAGCCTTCCGAGATGGAACAAATGCTCGTCGTCCTCGAACAACTCAACCTCGAAACCGCCCCATAACCGCCATGACCTACCAACTCCAAAACCTGACTCCGCCGCAAATCGCCCGACTGGATGAGGTGCCCATCGCCCGGCAGGAGCAAATCATCGACCAGACTGGCGAGCCACTACGCCTGGTGACTTCGTATTATTTGGTCAAAAATGCTTCAGCCAATTTCACTGTGCCGCATGAAACCGCCGAAAACCTCGATGCGGCCATTTACGGCCTATTGACCCGGAAAGGCTTTTTGAACGGAACTATGCAGGTAGCAAAACCGGAACCGGCCAAACCAGAACCGGCGCAAGCCAAAATGGATTTACCCGAGCCGACCCGATCGGTGGCTGCTAAACCTGCAACGCTTAAACCGGCTGAGCGGCCCAAGTCGTTTTCTTTCAACAACTACCCGCTGGCTAAAAAATTCATGCCCCTGCACCAGCAGCGGGTCGTCAGCGGATTCAACGAGGAGCGCGAGGCCATTGTGGGTGAGGTGGAGAAGATGCTTTCCGCCATTCCGAAGTTCCGCTCGCAATCGAAAAAGCCGTTGATGGAGCAAACAGTGTACGCCCACTATTTCTACGGCCAAAGCGATTGGTTTATCTTGGAGTACAACGGCAGCGAGGATATGTTTTTCGGCTATGCCATTCTCAATGGCGATAGTCAAATGTCCGAATCCGGCTTCATCGGTCGGCAGGAGATCACCGAAAACGAGCGGGTGGAATTAGATTTTCACTGGAAGCCGGTTGTGTTGGGCGAGGCGCTGCACCAGGCTGATCCAGACTTCTTCAAGGCGCCCAAGAAGAAAGAGGTGTCGGAAACGACCACCGAGCAGTTGATCGGTATTGGTTTCGACCAAAAAGGTCAGTACACCCTCGCGGCCTGGAAGAAGGCACTACCGGTTATGGAATGGCTGGTGCGCAACACGCCTTTTGTCATTCCGCACGATTTTGGCCCCGGCAAAGGCAAGTACAAAACGACCCGCAACGTATCGAATTTCTACCTCGCCGATTTATACGACCGAAAAATCGAAGTGCCCGACCCCAAATTCAAAAAGGGCGATATGGCCCAATACAAAGACATGCCCGTTCAAATCCTGGACGAGGGCACCTTCGACACCGTGGCCCGGCACTGGATTTACCTGGTTCAAGCCTACCAATGGGCCGATCCGGACAACGTGAGTGAAAAGAGCCTGACCCCCATCGAGCACACGGATTGGAACAACTTCACAGAAGGACAATCCTACCGGCACAGCAACGGCAAAACCTACCAGTTCGACGGCCTAATTGAGCTGGGCGAGGGGCAAAAATTAGCCACCTGGAAATTAGACGGTAAACGTGTCGGCGCGCCGATACCGAACCTACCTGGCTACTTCAAAACGGAAAGTAATGCCGTCGAAGCGCCACCAGTAGTGGATAACTCGAAACGCCTGCGACTCGCTCAGGCTAAAGCCAAGGCGCAAGCCGCCCGCATCCGAATCCTTAAACTCAAATCTCAAAAAGCAGCCTGACCATGTATAAAACCGCCCAACTGACCGATGCGCAAACCGCCAAACTCCAGCCCGATCTGCGTCGAGAAATCGAATCCCTGAAAACCGATAGCGATAACTTCGACCCGGAGTTGTACGAGGTGTTTGCCGACAATGACCGCGATCTTTTTGAACTCGCCCAGGGCGAATTGGCCGGCGAACAGCCTGCCGAGCCTGTTGCCGCTGAAGGAACGACGCCGCAGAAACGAGGCCCAAAACAGAAAGAAAAACGCGCCAAAAAACAAGCCGACACTTATTCCCAAACCGTCACTATTGACGGCATGGAGTACCTGGTCGGCGCCGGTGCAGATGGAACCGTGCAATACGGTCTGGATAAAAACGGCCGGCTGCTCCAGATCGGCGATGCCGTTGAAGCCACCATCAAAGGCAATACTATATTAGGTGTAATTGCCAGTCTCAAAGCCCGCAAAGGCGGCGGCCACCTGGTGCGCTACACCGATGCGGCCGGCAATAAAAAAACCGCGATGTTGCAACCTTCGGCCATTGCCAAAATGACCGCGGCTCCGCCAAGTGCTGGCAAAGAAGCCCCGGTAGCGCCCTACAAAATGCGGCTGCCCAAGAACCTGGTCAAAAAAGCCGAAGTCGCCCGCCGCACCGACTGCGACGAAAACGAAGCCATCCTGGTGACGCCCACGGAAAAAGTGGAAATCGCCGCGCCCACCGTCGCCGATCCGGCCAAAGGCGATAAAATCCTCGCCCATCCCGACGGCACCCCGATGACCGTTATCGAGGGCAAAGCCGTGGACCAACATTTCGAAGTGGAAGGCAAAGCCGGAATCGAAACCCGGAAGGACGGCACAGTCACCTTCGATGTTGTCGGCGACGAAACGCCCGAAGCGGCCGCACAGTCCCAACCGGCAGACGACGAGACGAAATACCGCGCGGTCAAGGCGAAAAAACCCACCTCCAAATGCGAATTCTCCCGCGAAAAAGCCAAGTCGCCTGCCCTGATGACCTTCCTGGAGGGCATGCGCTTGCGCTGGCACGACGGCGAATCCAAGGACAAGATCATTGGCGTGTACTACCTGAAAAACGAGAACAAAGTCCTGCTCAAGGTTAAAGTGTACGATTGGATGGATTTGTTTGCCGATATCCGCTTCTACACCGTCTGCCCTGAAAGCGGGCGGCTCACCAAGGCTGAAAAACCGGCCAAAGGAGCGGCCTCGGTGCTATTGAGCAAGGTTGCTATGACCGAGTTTTACCGCCACCCCTTCGGGCAATCCTGCAAGCGGGTGAGCAAGGCGCTCTATGTCGAGTGCTACCGCAACGGCGCCTGTTCCACCGAAAAACAAAAGCGGTTGTACCAGATTTTTGCCACCAAGTGCATCCGGCAGGAAAAGGCGCACAGCCGAGAGTACCTGAAATGGGCGCACCAGCAGACGGCGCAGCGTTGGGAGGGGTACGAGGGAACTAAAACCTACGCGCAGGTTTTTAAGGAAACGCTGGCGATGATTCG
>CALEYM010000864.1 GCA_937926185.1 uncultured Bacteroidota bacterium
CCTACCATCATGATGGTGTGCCCGGCTGACAGAAAAGTGTATGAAGTGGGCCAACAATCAACCGCGGGCCTTTGGGCTTCGCGGGACGCCATTTGCCCGCCCCTTGAAGTGAATATAGAAATTGCGCAGGTCAAAAATGTATCCTGTTACGGCACCAATACGGGCAAGATCGATATTTCCATAGCGTTTGGCGGTACTCCCCCATACACTTATAACTGGTCTAATGGGGCCGCTACACAGGATCTGACGAACATTCCGGCCGGCGACTATTCCTGCACTGTCACCAGTTCGCAGGGATGGACCGGTACTACGGGCGTAATAACGGTTGAAAGCCCGCCGGAACCGCTGAGCATGCAGGTTGTCGGCTCTACGCCCATGGGATGCAACGCGGTAAGAGCCACGAGAACCGTCGAGGGTTTGGGCGGGTGGCCCGATTATTCTTATGCCTGGAGCAATGGCCAAAACGGCGCGGAAGCAACCGGTTTGTTACCCGGGAACTATAACGTAACCGTCGCCGATAACAATGGCTGCACCAAATCTTTCGCTCTTAATGTGCCGCCGGCAGAAATCCCCACCGCCACGATCGACCCACCCGGCATCATTACCTGCAGCGCGCCAACCCAGCAGTTAAATGTTGTGCCGCAGGGAGGAACAGGCGATTACCTGTATCAATGGAATGCGTCGGCAGGAGGGAATATAGTATCCGGTGGCGAAACGGCCAATCCAGTCATTAATGCCGCCGGCAACTACGGCGTACATGTGACTGACGCCTACACAACCTGCAACGTGTACACCACTTCTGTTGTGTCGGCGAACATTACGCCTCCCGCGGCAGATGCCGGACCGGACAAATCTGTTACCTGCAGTGCCCCGAGCACCGTACTGGAAGGTTCAGGTTCCACCGGTAACAACATTGCGTATTCATGGACGGCCAGTAACGGCGGCAACATTGTTTCCGGCGGCAACACGCTTTCGCCAACCGTGAATGCAAGCGGCACCTATACGCTATTAGTGACCAATAGCGCCAACGGTTGCACGCAAAGCTCCGCCGCCGCCGTAACCGGCAATAATACGCCGCCTTCCGCCGACGTGGCCGGTGGCGCCTTTACTTGTCTCGTTGATACTATTGTTCTGGCGGCCAGCACCAATGCGGCTACGCCTTCTTTTGCATGGTCCGGCCCCAACGGATTCACTTCAAATGAGCAGAATCCTGCCGTTACCGTTACCGGCACTTATATACTTACTATTTCTGACGCCGCAACCGGTTGTACCAACACCACCGCGGCTGCCGCGGTAGCAGATACCACGGCGCCCGGCGCTGCCGCTGCCGGTGGCCTCCTCACCTGCGTTGCAACACAAGTGACCCTGAACGGCACTTCGCCCGACACCACTACTGTTTTCAATTGGACCGGCCCGAATGGATTCAGCAGTAATATTTCCAATCCTGCCGTTGCAACGCCGGGTGAATATAATCTTGTTGTGACCGATACATTGAACGGTTGCACCTCGGCTGCAATGGCCACGGTTGGACAAAACACGACACCGCCGGCGGCCAACGCTGCAACGCCGGGGAACCTTAATTGCCAGGCCCTTCAAATTCAACTGGATGGGTCAGGCTCTTCTGAGGGCGCTAACATGACCTATGTCTGGTCCACCACAAACGGCAATATTGTATCGGGAGACAGTACGCTTCATCCGCTTGTAGATGCGACCGGCTCATACAGCCTTTTGGTCACCAATACCGACAACGGCTGCACCGCGACCGCGGCCACACAGGTGGCTCAAAGCCCGCCGGTAACAGCAACTGTTGATAACTCCACCAATGTGGCGTGCCACGGCGGGACAGATGGCGCGGCCACGGCAACGCCTGGCGGTGGCAATGGAGCGTTTTCTTACCTTTGGAGCAACGGTAACACCGCGGCCACGGCTACCGGCCTTGCCGCGGGAGCATACCAGGTGACGGTGACGGATAGCGAAAATTGCACTGCATCCGCGGCCATTACCATTACGGAACCGGGAGCCCTGATCGTCAATGCTTCCGCTACCGCCCAAACAGCCGCAAACACCGACGATGGCACTGCCACGGCAAATCCAAGCGGCGGCGTGAGCGGATACACATACGCCTGGAGCAATGGCGAAAATACTCAAACCATTACCGGCCTTGCGCCCGGCGAGTATACAGTGACCATTACCGATGCGAATGGCTGTGCCGAATCACAAACAGTGACAGTCAACCCGTTCAACTGCACCTTATCTGCCGAACTTTCTTCCACGAACGTCAACTGCTTTGGCGCTAACGATGGCACGGCAACAGTCTCCATCCAGAACGGGAATGAACCGGCCACCTTCGTATGGAGCAATGGGGCAACCACGCCCTCCGTTGAAAACCTGGCGCCAGGCGCTTACTCTGTGGAAATTACCGACATTACAAATTGTGTGGTACAGTTCAACCTGATGATCACCGAACCTTCCGCCGTGGAGATAACCGCCTCTGCAAGCGCGGAAACCGGATCGGGCGCCGCCGACGGGACGGCTACAGCCAATCCTTCCGGCGGTACGCCGAATTATACTTTCGCGTGGAGCAATGGCGAAACCAGTCAAACGATCACAAATCTGGCGCCGGGCGCCTATACGGTTACCGTGACGGATGCCAATGGCTGCACCTCCGTTGAATCCGTGGTGGTGAATGCCTTCAATTGTTTACTCGCAATGGAAACAGCGGTAACAAATGTTACCTGCTTTGGGGAAAATAACGGCAGCGCAACCCTTAGCCCGACAGGAGGAGCGGAACCCCTGACTTACCTCTGGAGTACCGGGGCCAATACTGCCTCCATCGAAAGCCTTGCTCCGGGCGCCTACACCGCGACGGTCACCGATGCTAACGGATGCCAAATAGTAAGCGACGCCATTATCACGGAACCCGATGCGTTGGAAACTGAAGCCAGCTCGACCAACCCCGCTTGTCCGGACGACGCGACGGGTACGGCCGGCATTACAGCGGGCGGCGGCACAACACCTTATGCCTTTAATTGGAGCAACGGTGAAAATACCAGCAGTATCGGCAGCCTGCTGCCAGGTACGTATACGGTGACGCTGACAGATGCCAATAACTGTATGGTGGTCAACACCTTTAATCTGATTGATACGGACACGGAAGCGCCTGCTATTTCTGCTCAAAACACAACATTGCCCCTCGGCGCCAGCGGGACGGTATCGGTCGGCCTGCAAAACCTGGGCGCATCGGTAACGGATAACTGCGCCGTGGCATCGGTGCTGATTGAACCGGCCAGTTTTAATTGTGAAGATATTGGCGAACAAGACGTGACCATCACTGTCACCGATGATGCGGGCAACGCCACTTCGACAACCATAGTAGTGGTCGTCATCGACGATATTGCGCCAACAATTACCTGTCCGGAGGCAATAACCCAATGCTGGTACAATAACGTTGTGGAATATGGCGCGCCCGTAGCCGTAGACAACTGCCTTAATGCAAACGGCGGCTGGAAACAGGAAGAAGGCTTGCCCAGCGGTTCAGCATTTCCGACAGGGGTTACCAATCAGGTATTTTCGTATACCGACGCAAGCGGAAACACCGGCAAATGTTCATTCCCGGTCACGATTACCGAACCAATGAGCTTGACGGTCGTCGGCGTGGTCAACGACGTGGAAAACCAGGGCCTTGGAGCTATCGATATTTCGGTAAGCGGCGGCTCTATGCCGTATAAATTCAGTTGGACCAATAAAAACGGCGACCTGATTGGCGAAACGGAAGACCTGACCGGAATTCCCGAAGGCGTTTATACCGTCCAGGTTCTTGACGCTAATGGGTGCCAGATTGCTCATGAATCGATTGTCGTTGGCAATACAACCGGAACCGACGAGCCGGCATGGCTGGAGGGCTTGTCTATTCAACCCAATCCAACATCTGCCTGGGTTCGGGTCATATTCGCTCAGCCGCTGAATACGCAGATTGAAGTCAGCCTGATTGATGCTACCGGGCGTTTGGTCTTGAACCGGTTGGTGGATCACCCGACGGCCATCAACCTGGATTGCTCCAATCTGCCCGCGGGCATTTACCAACTCCGCTTCCGTACCGGCGATGAAACCGGCGCCAGAAAACTGGCCGTGACGAGGTAAAAACCAGGCGGGTATCATATTTCAAAGGGTCATCCTGAATTTTATATTCGGGATGACCCTTGCCGTTTTAAACCAGCCGTACCGGGCGCCATTAAAAAAATCCTAAAAAGCAATTCGGATTCCCTTTACGTTGGAATTACAATAACTTCGCCGCAGAATTTCAGACAACAATGACAGACGGCGCCCAAAACATAAGCGGATGCATTTTTAACATGGACGGCGTGATCGTGGACACCGGAAAGTACCACTATCAGGCATGGAGGCGCATGGCCAACCAATTCGGGTTCGATTTTACCAAAGAGCAACATGAAGATCTCAAAGGTTTAAGCCGGATGGCAAGTCTGGAAAAAATCCTGGAGTGGGGGAATATCTACATGCCGGAAGCGGAGAAAATGCACTGGGCCGACGTGAAAAACAATTGGTACATCGCGCTCATTTCCAATATGAAACCCAGCGAAGTACTACCGGGAGTGTTGCTTTTCCTGCGACAAGTGCGCAATTCGGGAAGACAAACAGCCCTTTCATCGGCTTCCCAAAGCGCCCGGTCCGTTTTGCGATCGATCAATCTGGAGCCCTATTTTGATGCCATTCTGGATGGCAACCAGGTGAAGAAACAAAAACCGGACCCATCCTGTTTTTTGATGGCCGCGCATGCATTAGGCCTTGCGCCTGCCGAATGTCTGGTCTTTGAAGACTCGCCGCCGGGCATAGAGGCCGCCATCCGCGGCGGTTTCACCGTTATCGGGGTTGGGCGGCAGGAAGACCTCGCCGCGGCTCATCTGGTTATTAACGGGTTTGAAAATCTGTCTTTTAATACCATACTAACGCAAATTTTAGAGCGTGCAGAGTTTTGATTTATTATGAAAATAAATATCGTTCTGGCCGTTGTGGTAGCTGTTTTGGGTTGGGCTACCTGTAAAAATTTCAAAAAAACGCAAACTTGAGGCGCCCCGGCAGCGGCTGTTGAAGCCCAAAAAACTTCCCCGGCAGGTCTTCCCGGATGGAATGCATCCCGGGTCATTGAAGGGAACAACCCGGACTCCGCGGGCACCTACCAGGTGAAAGAACCGCCGCGTATGGTAAACGTACCGGTAGATGCTCTTCCGCCTGCCACGGCGAGTCACAAATTGTACCTGAGTTCCGGGTATTGGCACATGAACATGGCCTTTCAGCCCAGCGACACTACCGTACACCATAACTATCAGTCCAAATGGTTAAAATTCAGGGAGGATCAGACCTTTGATATTTTGATAAAGGGTAAAGTTGTAAATTCCGGTCGCTGGAACTGGGATGTCGTAAAAAATGAACTATATCTTTCGTGCAATGACCCCTACATCAACAACACCTGGGCCGTAACTGACCGGGGAATGGTAATGATCTGGAAAGGCAATACCGCCATCAATGTTACGGGAATTCAGGTGAGGGTGGTGAATGCCGGCGCTCTTCCGAAAGAGTGACCGTAATCAGCCGGCCCGATCAACCGGCATTTCTGAAATCGTATTTAGAGAACAACAATGCTCCAGCCACGCAATTTATTCATATTCAGTTTGTTCGTAGGGTTGTCGTCAGGTTGCAACAATCAGCAGGCGCCTGTTGTATCTCAATCGCCAACCATTGTAACCATGCCTGGAAACGATGAAATACCTGAACCAGATTGGGCGCCTTCCGCTGTCATATATCAATGTAATGTCCGCCAATTCTCTCCGGAGGGAAATTTTGCCGCCGTCACCCGTCAAATTCCCCGGCTGAAAGAACTGGGTGTGGATGCGCTCTGGCTGATGCCGGTGCATCCGATTGGCAAAACCCGGCGTAAAGGAACGCTGGGAAGCCCGTATTCCGTGAGGGATTATTACGGGATAAACCCGGATTACGGTACGCGCGAAGATTTCAAAACGCTGGTACAAACCGCCCACGGGCAAAATTTGAAAATCATACTCGATTGGGTTCCCAACCATACTTCCTGGGACGCTGTCTGGAAACAACAATACCCGGAATATTATACCAAAATCAACGGCGATTTTACCGTGCCGCTCAACGAACGGGGAGAACCCATTACCGACTGGTCGGATGTGTGTGACCTGGACTACGGGAACCCGGCCCTGCGCAAGGCCATGACCGATGCGATGCAATACTGGATACGGGAATACGACATCGACGGATACCGGGTAGACATGGCGGGATTGGTACCCAATGACTTTTGGGCAGAAGTCCGCCCCGCGCTTGATTCCATTAAACCAATATTTATGCTGGCCGAATGGCAGGACGAGCCGAAACATTTCGAGTCCTGTTTTAATGCCAATTACGGCTGGCGATGGAAGGATATCACCAAAGATATATGGGCGGGGCGTCAGCAACCAGTGGCGTTAGACACCTTGCTGGAGCACCTCGATGATTTTTATCCGGAAGGATACTACCAGATGTATTTTACCCAAAATCATGATGAAAACGCTCACCACGGCACCGAATCGGAACTCTATGGAGCATCTGCCGACGCTTTTAATGTACTGGCCTTTACCTGGCAAGGCATTCCAAGCATTTACAATGGCCAGGAAGACGGCTTAAACCAACGGCTTTCACTTTTTGACAAAACACCCGTAAAGTGGAGAAAATATGCCAGGCAGGATTTCTTTTCCCGTCTTTCATCCCTCCGACATATCAACCGGGCTTTGTGGGCAGGTCGCGCAGGTGGCAAAGTGCAAAAAATACCGAATGATGCGCAAGACAGGGTTTATTCCTTCGGACGCGAACGGGAGGGCGACCGGGCAATCGTGATCCTTAATCTGAGTAACGAACGGACAACCGTAACCCTTCAACCCGGATCATCCTTCGCAGGGGCTTATGCAAATGTCTTCGGACGTAGTACGCATCAGGTTACCAAAGAAATGATCCTGACCCTGAAGCCATGGGAATATACGGTATTTTCGAGTAAATAATACTCGATCAGAAGCCGTTAGCTGAAAAGATTTGGGAAATACTACTTTTGCGTCCGCATTTATTTGATAAAAACGCAGTTATCCACCCCGGAGATTTAAAATGCCCTCAAACGGCTCATCGCAACACGGACATCACCGGCTGACCATGGCCGGTTTGATCATCACACTCGGTATCATTTACGGCGACATCGGGACTTCACCCCTGTATGTCATGCGCGCCATCGTCGGAACCAACCCTATCGAAAGGGAAATTATCCTTGGCGCCGTTTCGCTCATTTTCTGGACACTGACCATCCAGACCACTTTTAAATACGTCACGCTGATCCTTCAGGCGGACAACAAAGGTGAAGGAGGCATATTTTCGATGTACACCCTTGTGCGCCGCCGCCGGAAATGGTTGCTTTTTCCCGCTATGATCGGCGGTTGCGCGGTGTTGTCAGAAGGGATGATCACGCCGCCCATATCGGTGTCCTCGGCCATTGAAGGCATCGAATCGATCGAACGGTTTCATGCTATGCATATACCAACCGTTCAGATCACCATCGGAATTATCACCGCCATTTTTATTTTTCAACAATTCGGAACAGCCACCGTGGGCAGGTTCTTTGGCCCCGTTATGCTGGTGTGGTTCAGTATGCTGGGCATTTTGGGAATCATTCAAGTGTCGGGGCATTTGTCCGTACTTCAGGCGTTAAACCCGCTGTTTGCCGTTAAAATCCTGCTGCACCACCCGCATGCCCTCGTACTGATGGGCGCTGTTTTCCTGTGTACTACCGGGGCAGAAGCGCTTTATGCCGACCTGGGGCACTGCGGAAAACAAAATATCCGGGTCAGCTGGATATTTGTAAAGATTTGTCTGGTACTCAATTATTTGGGACAGGCCGCCTGGTGCCTGCAATTTGAAGGCAGTCCCCTGCCTGTCAACAATCAAAATCCCTTTTACGGGGTAATGGCCACCTGGTTTTTGCCTATTGGCATTGCCGTTGCTACTCTGGCCACCATCATTGCCAGCCAGGCCATGATCTCCGGTTCTTTTACGCTGGTGAGCGAAGCCATCCGGCTGGGGCTCTTGCCCAAACTGACGGTTATTTTCCCAACGCACCTCAAGGGACAATTGTACGTCCCTGCCGTGAACACGCTGTTGTGGGCCGGTTGCGTTTTTATTACGTTGTATTTCCGGGAAAGCGGTAAAATGGAAGCCGCGTACGGGCTTTCCGTGACCATTACGATGTTGATGTCTACTATCCTGATGTCCAACTTTTTCGTTATGAATCGTGTGCCCTCTCCCTGGATATGGGCCTTCCTGATCTGGTATTTATGTTTTGAGGGCGCATTCTTTTCCGCCAATTTATTGAAGTTCACGGACGGCGGTTTCATCACGATCGTCATCGCGTCCTTGTTATTCTTTCTCATGTTCGTTTGGGTAAGAGCGAAGAAAATCAAACACCGGTTCATTCAAAATATAAAGATCAGAGATTATCTCGACCAGTTAATCTTGTTGAGCAACGATGAAAGCGTGCCAAAATACGCCACCAACCTCGTTTTTCTCAGCAGCGCCAAGTCGCCGGAAAAAGTGGAGGAAAAAATTCTGTATTCCATTCTTCAAACTCAACCCAAGCGGGCCGACGTGTACTGGTTTGTGCATATTGAAGTAACGGACGAACCTTATACCATGGGATACAAGGTAAAAATAGTTGCGCCGGACGTTGTGTATAAAGGGACCTTCGGGCTTGGATTCGGGGTGGAACATCGAGGGGGGCTGTTGCGGAGCGAGGTAGAGGGAGGCCGGGTTGA
>CALEYM010000865.1 GCA_937926185.1 uncultured Bacteroidota bacterium
CAGCGTGCCGGTGCACAACCCGGCCTTCGTGCTCGATGACGGCATCCTGCCGATCGGCGCGAGCCTGCTGGCGCGCCTCGTCGAGACGCGGACCGTGGCCTGAGGGACGTTTCACCATGCCTGCCGATTTGCCGGATACCGTTAAACAACAACTGCCCGGCTGGAACGATATTCCGGTACTGGATATGGAGGATACAGCAGGTATCGCCGCTTTTCTGGAAGCCCGGCTGGCGCCGCCAGCCCTGAAAGCCCTGGTGCTGACCGGCGGAAAAAGCCAGCGCATGGGACAGGATAAATCCCGGCTCCAGTACCATGGACGCCCGCACTGGCAACACCTGCACTCGTTGCTGCAAACAACGGGCGTTCAGGAGGTCTTTTTCTCCTGCCGTGCAGAACAGGCCGAAATTTATGCTCCTAACCCTGTTGTGACCGATACTTTTCTCGATCTGGGGCCTATGGGCGCCATACTTTCGGCATTCCGGCACGACCCCAATGCGGCCTGGCTGGTGTTGGCCTGCGACCTGCCCCTGATCGATGAGGCCACTATCCGGTTTTTACTGGAAAACCGCCGGCCATCGGCATTGGCCACCGCTTTTCGCCAAACGCCGCCGCCGCCCGGTTGGAATGGATCCAGAGCGCCGCGGGATGAAGGTTTCCCCGAACCCCTCATCGCGATTTGGGAACCCAAAAGTTATCTCACCCTCTTGCAATTTTTGGCGCAGGGCGTCAGTTGTCCGCGAAAGGTATTGATCAACTCGCCGGTGCACCTGCTCGATGCGCCGAACCCGGAAGCTTTGTTCAACGTAAATACGCCGGAGGAACGCGAACAGATCATGCTTAAATTGGGTTAGAGGGTTTATGCGCGAAAACTTTCCCATATTCGAACATTATCCCGGCCTGGTATATCTCGACAGTGCGGCTACCACGCAAAAGCCGCGCATAGTGATCGAAGCGGAACGGTATTTTTACGAATGGCAAAATGCCAACGTGCACCGCGGCATTTACCCATTGGCGGAAAAGGCCACGGAGGCTTATGAAAATACCCGCGAAAAAACCCGCGCTTTTCTGAATGCCCGGGAAGCCCGGGAGATCATTTTCACCAGCGGCGCCACGGCGGGTATCAACCTGGTGGCCCAGTCTTACGCTGCCGGGTTATTGCAGGAAGGCGACGCGGTGATCGTCAGCGCGATGGAACACCACTCGAACCTGATCCCCTGGCAACAGGTTTGTTTGCGCAGGAAAGCCCGCCTGTCGGTTATTCCGGTTATGCCTGACGGCGCCCTTGATCTGAGCGTGTTGCCGGCCATGCTGCTTGAAAACCGGGTGAAACTGCTGGCGATTACCCATATTTCCAACACTCTGGGCACGATCAACCCCATTGCTGAAATCATCGAGCTGGCACACCGGCACGACGTGCCCGTATTGGTGGATGCCGCCCAAAGCGCCTCTCTGCACCGGCTGGATGTGCAGGCGCTCGACGCGGACTTCCTGGTCTTTTCCGCACACAAAACGTTTGGCCCCACCGGCGTGGGGATTTTATATGGGAAGAAAGCCTGGCTGGAACAAATGCCGCCCTGGCAATTCGGCGGCGAAATGATCCGGGACGTCACATTCGACCGCACGGAATTTGCCGGGTTGCCACAAAAATTTGAAGCCGGTACGCCCAATATCGCCGGCGTGGCGGCTTTCGGCGCCGCTTTGGATTTTATCATGGGCCTTGACCGGGAGACCTTGATTGGGCACACCAAGGTGCTGCTCGAATATGCCAGCGATGAAATGAGCCGCGTTCCGGGCCTTGAAATTATTGGCCGGGCCAGGGAAAAGTCCGGCATCCTGTCCTTTGTGCTCCATGCGGCGCATCCGCACGACATTGCCACTATCCTGGGCGAACAACAAATTTGTATCCGCGCCGGTCACCATTGCACCCAACCGCTTATGGATGCGTTGGGACTGCCGGCCACCGCGAGGGCCTCTTTTTCCATTTACAATACGGAGGAGGATATTGTGCGACTCGTGGAAGGCATTAAACAGGTTCATCGTTTGATGAGCGCCTGATTTTATTTCTTCAACCCGATTTCCCGCAGCCGTTCGTCCAGATATTCCCCGGCAGTGACCGGTGCGTAGTGCAGCGGATTTTCCGGCGTCACGCAGGAAGGCAGGCAAGCCAGGCTCATCGAGCCGACCGGATGCAGGAAAAATGGAATGCTCAGACGCGGCAGGTGCCATTCCTCGCGGGGCGGATTCACGACCCGGTGCGTGGTGCTTTTCAGGTAGTTATTGGTCAGACGCTGCAACATGTCGCCCACATTGATCACGATCTCGTCCGCTTCGGGCAGAATAGGCACCCACTCATTTTTGGAGTTCAGCAATTGCAGGCCTCCGGCGCTGGCGCCCACCAGCAGGGTGATCAGGTTGATGTCTTCGTGTTGTTCGGCACGGATGGCGCTGGCCGGTTCATGCGTGATCGGCGGGTAGTGTATCGCGCGCAGGATCGAGTTGCCGTGGGTGATAAATTTTTGGAAATAATCCGCCGGTAAACCCAGGTAAATGGCAATCGCCTCCAATAGTTGTGCCCCCGCTGTTTCAAAAGCCTGGTACAGTTCGCGGCCCATTTGGGTGAATTGCGGCGTTTCCGTTACCGACACATTGTCGGGATATTCCGCTTTCAAAGGATGGTCGGCCGGCGCCACCTGTCCGATCTGGAAAAACTCTTTCAGGTCGGCTATCTTCGATTGCTTGGCGTGTTCCTTGCCAAAGGAAGTATAGCCGCGCTGGCCCGCCATGCCTGTAATTTCATACTTTCGCTTGGTTTCTTCCGGCAAGGCAAAAAACGCTTTGGATGCGTCATAAAAGCCATCCACCAGAGATTTCGGTATACCGTGATTCACCACGGCAACAAAACCGACCTCGTGAAACGCTTTGCCCAGGGCCTGCACGAAGGCTTCCCGCTCGGCGGGCGTACCATGGACAAACCGGGATAAATCGACAGTAGGGATACCTTTTTCTTTCATAATACTTGAGTGGTTTGAAGGTTGGAGGGTTAGAAGGTTTGAGGGTTGGAAGGTTGGAGGGCTAGAAGGTTACTGGTTGGAAGTTTCTGCAAAAATCGGAATTCTACCTGAACCCTCCAACCAGAAACCTTCTAACCCTCCAACCAGAAACCCTCTAACCCGTAACCTAAAAAAGTTACCAATCCTTTGCCGACCGTGCTTTGTGCTTACCGGGGTCGAGTTCGCGGTATTTGCGCGCGTTTTTCTGGTCTTCCGGGCCAATGGCAGTTTCGAGTATGCGGCGGGCCTGATCGCGGGTCATGTTGCCGTCGGAGGGTTGTTCTTCCGGTTGCTGGTTTTGCTGTTGTTGTTGGGGCTGTTGAGGTTGGTCTTGTGGTTGAGGTTGTTGTTGGGGCTGGTCGTTGGGTTGCTCTTGCGATTGATTTTGCTGCTGCTCTTGTTGTTTTTGTTGTTCCTGCTGTTGTTTTTGCCATTTCTTTTTGGCCATTTGCAGGTTCACCTTCGTGTCGGGATCGCCAGGCCGGAGGCGAAGGCTGCTTTGGTATGCGCCTATGGCTTCTTTGAACTTTTGTTGTTTGAAATACGCATTGCCAAGGTTATGGAAAGCATCGGCGCGCATGCCCGGGTCTTTGGCTTCGCGGGCTGTTTGGTCAAAATAATTTTCAGCGGCGGCATAGTTGCCTTGCTGATAAATGGCATTACCGGTGTTGTAGCGCACGATGGGATCGTTTTGTTTTTTTTGGGCGGCCTGCCGGTATACTTCTTCCGCTTCGCGGTAATGCGCATCCTGATATTGCTGGTCGCCCTCCCGTTGCAATTGGCGGGCCGACTGGGCATCAGCCTGGCTGACGAAAAGTAATACGGGCAACATTAACAGCAATCGCATCCTTATATTTTTTATCTGTAAACAATCCGGGTTTAAACTGTCTTTCTCCGCCAAACCAGCCATGCCTCCAGTACCAGCAGCAAGAAAGCCGGCAGCAAAAACCATTGAAAATATGATTCATACTCCGAGAAAGAGCGCACTTCCACTTCGCGTTTTTGCAGACGGTCCACTTCCCGCCGGATGGCTGCCACTGCCGCATCGCCCTGGGTGACTAAGTAACTGACCCCGCCACCGGACGATGCGAGTTTTTGCAAAAGCGATTGATCCAAACGGGTGCGCACGATGTCGCCGTTTTCATCCCGTTTGTACAGTTCACCGGCGCCTGTGGCGCCCAGCGGAATAGGGCCACCCGCCGCGGTGCCTGCGCCAACGGCAAATATAATAATGCCGTCGCCGTATGCTTTTGCGGCGCGGTCAACAGCGTCCTGGTCGTGATCTTCCCCGTCGGTGATCAGGATAATAGCCCTGCCACCGCCGGGTTCCGGATCGAACGATTGTGCGGCCAGATCAATGACCGGCGCCAGGGCAGTACCCTGCGCCGTGACCAGGTTGGGCCCGGCATCGGAAATAAACATGCCGGCCGCCGCATAATCCGCGGACAGGGGCATTTGCAAAAATGCGTCGCCGGCAAAAAAGATCAGTCCGATGCGCTCGCCCTCCAGCGCCTGAACAAGTTTACGGGCAAAAGATTTGGCCAGTTCCAGCCTGCTGGGCGCCACGTCTTCCGCCAGCATACTTTGCGAAATATCGAGCGCGATAAACACGTCGGCGCTTTTTTGAACCGCCGTTTGTTTTTTCGCGCCCGCCTGCGGGTTAGCCCAGGCCACGGCCAACAAACCAATAGCCAGGATAAACAACCCCGCTTTTCCCCAAAACCGACCCGCCGACCAGCCCGGCAGCAAACGCTGCACCGAAACCGGCGCGCCTATGCGCGACAAGGCCCGCCCGCGCCACCAGCCATAAACGGCCAACAGCGCCACCAGCAGCGGGACGGCCCACAGCAGATTTAAAAAATACGGATGCTCGAATCGGACGAAGGACATGAGAGTGATTGAGTGATTGAGTGATTGAGTGATTGATTGAGTGAGTGAGTGATTTATCACCATCACGGGTAAATGGCGATTCGGCAGTTATTTGAACACCCTCCTCCCCGTCGTTCCGCCAATCAATGGAGTGTTACGACGCCGTAGGCGGCGTATGAAATAATCACTCAATCACTCAATC
>CALEYM010000866.1 GCA_937926185.1 uncultured Bacteroidota bacterium
ATTGAGCAGTTGTGTGAGTTGTGCGGCCGTAATGTCCATGCCGGAACTTGAATGATAGCGGATAAAATGAAACGAAATACGGGTTCTTTGAAAATTCCGGCAAAGGTACGGAATATGGCGGGTAGCGCTAAAGGTCAATTTTCATCAAAACCGGACAATGATCGGAATGAGTCACCGCGGTCAGGTGGCGCGTATCGGTTACCCGGCCGGCAAGGTTGTCGGTGACGGACTGGTAATCGATCCGCCAACCTTTGTTTTTGCCCCGGGACCCGGCCCGGAAGCTCCACCAGCTGTACTCCACCAGATCGGGATACACTTTCCGGAAAGCGTCGGTAAAACCGTTGTCAAACCATTTTGTCATCCAGGCGCGTTCTTCGGGCAGGAATCCGCTGGATTTTTTATTTCCTTTGGGGTCGTGTATGTCGCGTTCGGTATGGGCGATATTGTAGTCGCCCACGACGATGAGTTTGGGTCGTTCTTTTTTCAGTTCCTGAATCCAGCGGTAAAAATCGTCGAGAAAAACCATTTTGAAGCCCTGCCGTTCTTCGCCCGTGGTACCGGAGGGGAAGTAGCAGTTCAGTACGGACCAGTCGCCGAAATCGGTGCGCAGGATGCGGCCTTCGCGGTCGTATTTTTCGATGCCGCAACCCATTACCACGTTGTCCGGTTCGCGCAGGGAAAGAGTGGCCACGCCGCTGTATCCTTTTTTTTCGGCGGAATGCCAGTAGTGCCGGTAGCCCAGCATTTCCACTTCGAGCAGGGGAATGTCTTCGGGCTGCGCTTTGGTTTCCTGCAAACAGACGATGTCGAACCGCTCCCGGCTGAGCCATTCCAGGAAGTTTTTTGAAATGGCCGAGCGCAGGCCATTGACGTTATAGGAAATAATATTCATAACTGAAACCGGTTAATCACTCAATCACTCAATCACTCAATCACTCAATGTTACTCCACGAGGGTGCCCACCGGTTCGCCTGTCACGATACGGCGCAGGTTGTCGGGGGAGTTGATGTCGAATACGATGATGGGCATGTTGTTTTCCTGACAGAGAGTGAAGGCGGTCATGTCCATCACGGTGAGGCCGAGGCTGATAACTTTGGCGAAGGTCAGCCGGTCGAATTTTACGGCGGAAGGGTCTTTTTCCGGGTCGGCGGTATAGATACCGTCGACGCGGGTGCCTTTCAGGATCACGTCGGCGCTGATTTCGCTGGCGCGCAGGGCCGCGGCGCTGTCGGTGGTGAAATAAGGGTTGCCCGTGCCTGCCGCACAGATCACGACCCGGCCTTTTTCGAGGTGCCGGATGGCGCGGCGGCGGATATAGGGTTCGGCGATGTTTTCCATTTTGAGCGCCGTCATCAGGCGGGTGTACACGCCCCGGCTTTCGAGCGCGCTTTGCAGGGCCAGCCCGTTGATGACGGTGGCCAGCATACCCATGTAATCGCCGGTTACTTCCTCGATGCCGGAACCTTCGGACTGGATGCCCCGGAAGATATTGCCGCCGCCGATCACCACGGCCACCTCGACGCCCAGGTCATGCAGTTCCTTGATTTGGTAGGCGTAGTGTTGGAGCATGTCGGCGCTGATACCGAACTTTTGTTTGCCCATCAGGCTTTCGCCGGAAAGTTTCAGCAGGATGCGTTTGTATTTTAACGGCATGTGCAAAGCGCGTTTTCCCTCTTTTATGAAATTTTGCGAACGGGGGGCACGATTAAAGGCAAAAAAAACCCTCCAAACGATTATTCGCTTGGAGGGTATGTTTTATATCGGGAGGAAAAATCCTTTCGGTATGTGATGTTGCATGGTGGCGTGGCACTGACATTTCGAATCCACACGCAAAGATAAGGGTGCTTTGGCAATTTTTGCATGAAAAAATAATACCAACAAAACCGGCTGCGTCAACGCTTGGCGTCGGCGCAGCCGCTTCAAATCCCTGCTCTGCCCCTCTAATTTGTCGAATGGCCGCGTAAAAACGATTTCAACGGGCACCAGCCCAGCAAACCGCGCAAAAACAGGGGCAATGCCAGAATAGTTAGCCACGTTTGCCCCGTAAAAATGCCGATAATGACCACGGCCATCATAAGCAGGTAGGAAATAATTACTTCGGCCAGCGACAAATTGTATTCAAACTTCATTGTGTAAAAAGATTTTAGATGTTCACCGGGAGCAAATGTCGCCAGGCAGTGCAGCCTGGAAAATGAGTGGGGTCAGCTCATTGGATGATTTTGGTCAGATCAGTCCCTCAGAGCGTGAAACAGGCCCGGGGCAGCATTTTCAAATCCCGGGCGTTTAGTCATATAACCATAAATTTACCCGGAATTATGAGAAATCATTACGCCACGTCAGTCGGGCCCTTCCTTTTTGCCCTTTTTCTTTTAACAGTAAAAACTCCGGCTGTCGCTTCAGGTATTGCCTGTACTACCGACCCCTGCGCCAGCAGACAGGAGACAGGTTCTCTTGTCCGTAACGGCAGCAAGCTCAGTTTTGGCGAAAAACTGACGCTAAAGATCCTTCAAAAAAAATGGGAAAAAAAGGCGCGGAAAAACAAGATGCGGGCTAACGGCTTATTTAAGGGCGCGAACGAAAAAACAGATGACGCGCGTCACAATTCCGTTTCCCTGATATTCGGTATTCTCAGCGTGATTTTAGTTTTTATCAGCTGGAGCGGAAGCGGTTTTGCGCTCCTGTTTTTAATATTTGCATTAATCCTGTCCATAGCAGGTTTGGCTATGGGCATTAAAGGCCTGCGGAAGGATTACCCCAAAAGAAACCTGGCTGTTGCCGGGACAGTCGTTTCGGGTATCGGCCTGGGAATGGTTGTTTTGACGGGAGCGTTGATTCTGTTGTTATTCCTGGCATTTGGGTAGTGAGCAGAAAGGGGAAAGTTATTACTACGATCCTTTATGGCGAACTCTATACTTGCCGGTAAATCAGAAAATAAACGGCAACGATAAAAGCAATGAGCACGGCAAGCGCGGTCATGGCCGACCAGAAGATGATCTCCGAATGGATCGTGCGTTTCCCGTTTTTGGGGATAAAGCCGCCTTTTTGGTAGATGTATACCTGGAGGGCAATACCGGCTACCGTCAGAAGAGATAAAACGGCGTATCTGATTGATGTATTAGAGACAGATTGCGCAAGTATCCAGAATGCGCTTATCAATACAAAAATGGAAACGAAAGCTACGAGGAAATGAGAGGTATAACCGCGTTTGATTTTATTTTCCATAGTCAAAAAGATATTGAAACAGTTTAACGCCTCAAAATCGGGAGAGTTCAGTTCCCTGTGCCATTTAATGCGTCTGCCCTGTGGCGCTTTCCCAAAATGACAACGGCTGCCCTCTATTCAGCGGGCAGCCGTTGCATTTTTATACGCCGTCAAACTGACGGCGTTACAGGGCCACGTGTTTGAAGCCCGTGACGGTAAGACCGCCATCGAGGCTTTGCAGGTATTGCAGCACCGTTTGGTCGTTGTTTTTCACGTATTTCTGGCTGAGCAGCGTGTTTTCCTGGAAGAACTTGTTCAGGCGGCCTGCCGCGATCTTGTCGAGCATGTCTTCCGGTTTGCCTTCGTTGCGGGCCAGTTCTTTGCCGATCTCGATCTCTTTTTCCACAATTTTCGGGTCCACGTCGTCTTTGCTTACCGATACCGGGTTCATGGCGGCGATCTGCATGGCCACGTTGCGGCCGGCTTCTTCGTGGCCGGCTTTGCTGAGGGCCACCAGCACGGAGCGTTTGTTGTTCGAGTGATTGTAGGTGAGTACCTGGGCGCCTTCGATGCGCTCGTAGCGTCCGAGTTCGATCTTTTCGCCTATTACGCCGTTTTGTTCGCCTACTTTTTCGCCGATGGTCACGCTGCCTTCAAACGGCAGGTTTAGCAGCTCTTCCAGCGAGGCGGGGTAGTTGGCCAGGGCGATGTCGGCCATTTTTTGCGTGAGGGCAATATAGCCTTCGTTGCGGGCCACAAAATCGGTTTCGCATTGCAGGGCCACGATGATGCCGCGCGTTTGGCCGGCATTGGTTTGGGCGATCACCACGCCTTCGCGGGCTTCGCGGTCTTCGCGTTTGGCGGCTTTGGCAATACCTTTTTTACGCAGAACGTCCACCGCGGCGTCGAAGTCGCCTTCGGCTTCCTGGAGTGCTTTTTTGCAGTCCATCATGCCGGCGCCCGTCATTTCGCGGAGTTTCTGAATATCGGAAGCGGAAATTTTTACTTCGCTCATTTATGATTGAGTGATTGAGTGATTGAGTGATTGAGTGATTAGGCCTCGGCGCCTTCTTTTTCCTCGCCTTTGATGGCTTTGCGCTCTTCCAGGCCTTCGCGGATGGCTTCCGTGAGGTAGTTGGTGATGAAAGCGATGGCTTTGGAGGCGTCGTCGTTGCTGGGGATGGCGAAATCCACCAGGGTCGGGTCGGAGTTGGTGTCCACCATGCCGAAGGTTTTGATGCCCAGTTTGCGGGCTTCGGCCAGGGCCAGGTGTTCGTGGTGGATATCGACGATGAACACGGCGGAGGGCAGGCGGTTCAGGTTGGCGATACCGCCGAGTTGTTTGTCCATTTTCGCGTGTTCGCGGCTCAGCGTCAGGCGTTCCTTTTTGGTGATGCTGGTCAGCGTCGCGTCGGCGAGCATGCGCTCGATATTGTTCATTTTTTTGACCGACTTCCGGATGGTCATAAAGTTGGTCATCATGCCGCCCAGCCAGCGCTCGGTCACGAAGGGCATGCCCACGCTTTCGGCGGCTTTCTGCACGATGTCGCGGGCTTGTTTTTTTGTAGCCACGAACATGATCTTTTTGCCGCTTTTGGCCATGGCTTTCAGTGCCTGGGCCGAGCGCTCGAGACATTCGGCGGTGCGGTTCAGGTCGATGATGTGGATACCCTTATGCTCCATGAAGATGTAGGGCGTCATTTTCGGGTTCCACTTTTTGCGCAGGTGACCGAAGTGGCAGCCGGCGTCCAGTAATTCTTTATAGGTAGGCTTTTGCATTGTTCAAAAGCGATTGTGGTGAATGTTGAAAGGTTGATTCGTTTATTTGTGATTTGATGATTTGATGATTTGCCGCTCGAATCAACAAATCAACAGATCAACAAATCAACAAAAAATCAGCGTTTGGAGAACTGGAAGCGTTTGCGCGCTTTGGGTTTGCCGTATTTTTTGCGTTCCACGGCGCGGCTGTCGCGGGTGAGGAACTTTTTGTCCTTGAGCGGTTTTTTGAACTCTTCGTTCAGTTTTACCAGCGCGCGGCTCAGGCCCATGCGCACGGCTTCGGCCTGGCCTTTGTAGCCGCCGCCGCGTACGTTCACCTTCAGGTCGTAGATGTTTTCCACGCCGATCACGCCGAACGGATCGGTCACGTTGTGTTGTACGTGCATCTGGGGGAAGTATTCGCGGTAGTCTTTGCCGTTTACCGTGATCTTGCCCTCGCCTTTCATCAGATACACCCGGGCGACTGCTGTTTTCCGGCGCCCGATGGCATTTATCATTTCCATGTTTAATTAATTATGAATGATGAATGATAAATGATGAATATTTAATGATGAAGGATGAAGGATGAATGATGAATCTTGGAAAGCCCGGGTATTCGATCATTCATCATTCATCATTTATCATTTATCATTCATCATTAGAGGTTCTGGTTTTTGTGCGGCGTGCGGATGTTCGGCGCCGGGGTACACGAACAGGCGTTTGTACACCTGACGGCCCAGTTTGGTTTTGGGCAGCATGCCTTTAACGGCGCGTTCGATGATGCGGCGCGGGTCTTTTTCCCACATCGCGCTGGCCGTCGTGAGGCGCAGGCCGCCGGGGTAAAGTGAAAAGTTTTTGTATTCTTTCTGATCCCACTTCTTGCCGGTGAATCGAGCCTTGTCGGCGTTGATGACGATCACAAAATCGCCCGTGTCGGCGTGCGGCGTAAAGCTGGGTTTGGTTTTACCGCGCAACACGGCGGCAACGTGGGTGC
>CALEYM010000867.1 GCA_937926185.1 uncultured Bacteroidota bacterium
AGGCCCTGACAGGCGCCTGGAAATTGTCACCAATACCCTCAATAGCCAACAAAATGCACTAAAAAGCATAGTTTTTGCCAAAAGCAGCCAAATTTACATAAATTTGGCTATTATAACAGCTAAATTTATGTAAATTTGGCTGCTTAAAAATCGATAAAATGATTGACAGGCTTATAAGCACCCGCATCCAGGAGCGTCTGGGCCGGAAAAAAGCCATTCTGCTTTTAGGGCCCCGACAAACGGGGAAAACCACGCTGGTAAAAAAAATTATGGCCGGCTATCCGGGGGGTGCCATATATTTAAACGCGGATGAACCGTTTGACCGCCAGCGCCTGACCGATGTATCGTCGGCCCAGTTGCGCCAACTCATTGGCAACAACCAACTTGTGGTGATCGATGAAGCGCAGCGAGTACCGAATATCGGCTTGACACTCAAATTGCTGGTGGACCAATTGCCCGAAAAACAAGTGCTGGCCACGGGTTCTTCCTCGCTTGATTTGGCGAACAGTATTCACGAACCCCTTACCGGGCGTTTGTTTGTCTTTCACCTGCTTCCTGTGTCCTGGCAGGAATGGGCAACGCATACCGGCGCGTTGGAGGCCAACCGCGCTTTGGAGCAACGCTTGCTTTATGGCTCTTATCCGGATGTGTTAAATAGCCCCGGCGATGAGACCGCGATGCTTTCCAGTATTGCTGCCGGGTATCTGTACAAAGACATCTTCTCGTTTGGAAACATTCGCCGGCCGGAAGTTTTGGAAAAACTGTTGCAAGCATTGGCCTTACAGATGGGCAACGAAGTCTCCTACAACGAACTGGCCAACTTGCTCAAAGTGAACAAGGACACCGTCAGCAATTACATCGATATGTTGGAAAAATCCTTCATCGTCTTCCGTCTTCCGCCGCTAAGCCGCAATCTCAGGAAAGAAATTGCCAGTTCGCGTAAGGTTTATTTTTACGATACCGGGATACGAAACATGCTCATCAACAACTATAACCCCCTCGCCTTACGCCAGGACGTGGGGGCGCTTTGGGAAAATTTTTTAATCAGCGAACGCAAAAAGCGCAATCTGTATTCCATGCATCTGCACAGCGCATACTTCTGGCGTACGCACGACGGTCAGGAAATTGATTATGTGGAGGATGCCCACGGCACACTTTCCGCCTTCGAGTTCAAATGGAATGCCGCCCGGAATGCCAAAATACCCCGCGCTTTTGCCGACGCTTACCCCGGCGCAACATGGTCGGTTGTTAACCCGGATAATTTTTCGCAATTTGTTTCCGATACGCCGTGATAACCGGCCCACCACATTGACCTCATTGACCACATTGACCTCATTTCACTTAATTTTCCCCATATTCCCGATCCCCACAAACCCCGCCCAATAGAACGGGTGCGCCGCCTGCCCCCGGTGGCGTTTCAGGTAGTCGAGTTTGGCCTGCCGCAGGGCGTCGTCTTTGAGCATGCCCTTGCGCAGGTTGCGGTAAAAATCCAGCATCAGGTCTTTGGTTTTTGAGTCGCTCACACTCCACAACGAGGTGACGATACTTTTGGCGCCGGCATAAGCAAAGGCGCGGGCCAGCGAAATGATGCCTTCGCCGCCCTGCAGCTCGCCGATGCCGGTTTCGCAGGCCGAAAGTGTGACGAGGTCGGCGTTGATCTGGAGGTTGTAGATGTCGCGGGCGTAGAGGAGTTCGTGTTGGGCGCTGTCCGCGGGGTTGGCAAACACCAGGAAACAATAGTCGCCGGCACGGTCGTTGGCCTGGCCGTGGGTGGCGAGGTGCAGGATACGCGCCCCGGAGGCTTTTTCGAAAAAGGAGGATCTGGATGCTGCATCGCCGATGAGGGCCTCACCTTTCATCATTTTGGCGCCACGGAACACTTCTTCACC
>CALEYM010000868.1 GCA_937926185.1 uncultured Bacteroidota bacterium
TTTTTTTATAATTCTACCCTTAAAATTGTCACTCATCACTCATCGCTCATCACTCATCACTCATCACTCATCACTCATCACTATAAAGTTGCTTTCACCTCGTTCACCACGTACGATTCGATGACGTCGCCGACTTTAATATCGTTGAAGTTGCGGACGGTCATACCGCACTCCAGGCCGGCGCGCACTTCTTTCTGGTCTTCCTTGAAGCGTTTGAGCGAGGTAAGTTCGGCGTGGTGGCCCTGGTTCACGGGGTAGATCACGATACCGTCGCGGATGATGCGGACGTAGTGGTTGCGGTTGATCTTGCCTTCCTGTACGTAGCAGCCGGCCACGGTGCCCACTTTGGAAATTTTGAACACTTCGCGCACCTCGGCCTGGCCCATGATCTCCTCTTCCTTGGTCGGTTCGAGCATGCCCTCCATAGCGGCTTTGATTTCCTCGATTGCCTCGTAGATGATGGAATAGAGTTTGATTTCCACGCCTTCTTTTTCGGCGAGTTTGCGCGCGGTGAGCGAGGGGCGCACCTGGAAGCCGATGATAATGGCATCGGAAGCGGAGGCGAGCATGACGTCGGAGTCGACGATCTGACCCACGGCTTTGTGGATGACGTTGACCTGGATTTTTTCCATGCTCAGTTTGATGAGCGAGTCGCTGAGGGCCTCCACCGAGCCGTCGAAGTCGCCTTTGACGATCAGTTTCAGTTCCTTGAAGTTGCCGAGCGCCAGGCGGCGTCCGATTTCTTCGAGGCTGATGCGTTTGCTGGCGCGGTTGGCTTGTTCGCGGATGATCTGGGCGCGGCGGGAGGCGATTTCGCGGGCTTCGCCTTCGGTGGCGGTTTCCTTGATTTTTTCGCCGGCCTGCGGGGCGCCGCCGAGGCCAAGGATCAGTACCGGTACGGCAGGGCCGGCCGATTTGACCTTTTTGCCGCGTTCGTTGAACATAGCCCTGATTTTGCCGGAGTATTCGCCGGCGATGACGGGATCGCCTTCGTCGAGGGTACCGTTTTCTACCAGGATTTTGGTCACATAGCCGCGGCCTTTATCGAGTGAGGCTTCGAGTACGGTACCGATGGCGCGGCGCGAGGGGTTGGCTTTCAGGTCGAGCAATTCGGCTTCGAGCAGCACTTTTTCGAGGAGTTTGTCCACGTTGGTGCCTTTTTTAGCCGAAATGTCCTGGCTTTGATATTTGCCGCCCCATTCTTCCACGAGCAGGTTCATCTGAGCCAGTTCGTTTTTGATCCGTTCGGGGTCGGCGCCGTTTTTGTCAATTTTGTTGATCGCGAACACGAGCGGCACGCCGGCGGCCTGGGCGTGGCTGATGGCCTCGCGGGTTTGCGGCATGATGCTGTCGTCGGCGGCGACCACGATGATGGCGATGTCGGTTACCTTGGCGCCGCGCGCGCGCATGGCGGTAAAGGCTTCGTGGCCCGGCGTATCGAGGAAGGTGATTTTTTTGGCGTCGTCGCCTTCGCCCACGACCACTTCGTAAGCGCCGATGTGCTGGGTGATGCCGCCGGCTTCGCCTTCGGCCACGTTGGCTTTGCGGATATAGTCGAGCAAGGAGGTTTTACCGTGGTCGACGTGGCCCATGACGGTGACGATGGGCTGGCGCGGGCGGAGGTCTTTCGGATCGTCGATTTCTTCTTCTTCCACCTCTACCTGTTCTTCGGCGCTGATGAACTCGACTTCGTAGCCGAATTCGCTGGCCACCACCTCGATGATCTCGGCGTCGAGGCGTTGGTTGATAGACACGAAGATGCCCAGCGACATACAAGCTTTGATAATGTCGGCTGGTTTGACGTTCATCAGGGAGGCGAGGTCGGAGACGGAGATAAATTCCGTCACCTGGAGGCTTTTTTCGCTTTCCGCCAATTCGGCCTGTTCGGCGCGTTCACGCATGACGTCGCGTTTATCGCGGCGAATTTTCTGGCGTTTGCGGCTGGCGCCGGCGCCGAGACGCGTCATGGTTTTGCGGATCTGCTCTTCGATTTCCTTTTGGGAGACTTCTTTTTGCTCCGGCTGGCGGCCTTTGCCTTTTCTATCGCCCTGACCGCCGCTCAGCGAAGCCTGGATGGCCTCGGCTGTGATCGGCTGCTGTATCTTTTTGCGTTTACGGCGGCGCTTTTCAGCGTCGGAGGCGCTGCCGCCGGGTTGCTGCTGGCCACCGCCGGGGCGGGTCGTTTGTCCCTGTCCTTGCTGCTGGCCGCCGCCGGGGCGGGTCGTTTGTCCCTGTCCTTGCTGCTGCTGGCCGCCGCCGGAGCGGCCTGTTTGTCCTTGTCCCTGTTGCTGGTTGCCTCTTCCGCCGCCCTGGCCGCCGCGTTCGTCGCGGCCTCTGCCGCCGCCTCTGTTGCGGTCATCGCGGCCGCCGCGGCCCCGTTCAGGAGCGGGGGTTTCTTTTTTCTGTTCGAGGTTGACGCGGCCCAGGATTTTCAGGCCGCGCAATTGGGGTGAATCGGCCCGGTAGAAGTCGGATTCTCCGCCGTTTTCTTCCGTCGGTTCGGGTTCGGCTGCCGAGGGTGGGGGTGTATCGCTTTCCCGCGGCGGGGGCGTTGTTTCTGAAGGTTTTTCCGCGGGTTTTTCCGCGGGTTTTTCCGCGGGTTTCACTTCTTCCGCTACGGGCTGGGTTTTTTCCTCCGGAAATTCAGCCGGTTTTTCCGGTTCGGGTTGTTTTTCGGGTTTCGGTGCAGGTTTTGGCGCGTCAAGATCAATTTTCCCGATAACGCGCAGGGCTGGCCGTTCGCGCTGGACCAATTCAGGCTCTTCCTTTTTGGGCAAAGTTACTTTGGGCGCTTCCTCCCGCGGAGGGAGCAGGCTGGGGCGCGGCGCCGGGGCCGGGGTATCCGGCGTTGCCGTCGGAGTGCCGGGAGTACTTACCGGTTCTTTTTTCAGAATGGGGCGGGCCAGTTTATCCGCCTCCTGTTTGATAGCCAGGTCGCGCTGAAATTCCTTTTGAAGGACGTTTAGCATTTCATCCGTGATTTCTGCCGTCGGTTTTTCCTCCACGTTGGCGAACCCTTTGCCGCGCAACGTTTCGACTATGGTGTGGAGCCCGACGTTAAAATCTTTGGCTACCTTAATTAATTTTAATGCCATGCAGTGCTTTTTCCTGCTAATTGAATAATTTAAAGTACTTGTTGATTCCGGTTTGGCGGGCTGTGCCCTTGAAATTAAATGTGTTAGAAGGCCTGAATGTTTTTAATATGAGTGAAAAGACGCGCAAAGGTACGATAAAACATTGAGTGATGGAGTGATTGAGTGATTGAGTGATTAAAAATCATTGCAGTCTTAAAATTAATCACTCAATCACTCAATCACTCAATGTTTATTGTTCTTCTTCAAACTCCGATGCCAGGATGTTGAGTACGTCTTTCACGGTTTCTTCTTCCAGATCGGTACGGCGCACCAGTTCTTCGGCGCTGAGTTCGAGTACCTGGCGGGCGGTGTCGCAACCTATGCCCTTAAGCGCCTCGATCACCCAGGGCTCGATAGCATCGCTGAATTCCTCCAGGTCGACGTCGTCGATCTCAAACTCCTGCTGGTTATTGCGGTACACGTCGATTTCGTAACCGGTGAGTTTAGTGGCCAGTTTGATATTGGAACCGCTTTTGCCAATGGCAAGGCTCACCTGGTCGGGGTCGAGGTATACGGAAGCGCGTTTGCGTTCCTGGTCGATATCAATCGTCGTGATTTTGGCCGGCGTGAGGCTGCGCTGGATGAACAGCGGCAGGTTGTTGGTGTAGTTGATGATGTCGATGTTTTCGTTGCGCAGTTCGCGCACAATGCCGTGGATTCGGCTGCCTTTCATACCCACACAGGCGCCCACGGGGTCGATGCGGTCGTCGTGGCTTTCCACGGCTACTTTGGCGCGTTCGCCGGGCAGGCGGACGATATTTTTGACCTCTATGATGCCGTCTTCGATTTCAGGCACTTCGGCTTCCAGCAGTTTTTCGAGGAAGGAGGGATCGGTGCGGCTGATCAGGATATAGGGGGCATTGTTGCGCATTTCCACTTTTTTGATGATGCCGCGCACCATGTCGCCCTTGCGGTAGTAGTCGCCTTTGATCATCTCAATCCGCGGCAGCACCAGTTCGTTGCCGGTGGCATCGTCGAGTACCAACAGTTCTTTTTTCATGATCTGGTTGACTTCGCCGGTCACCACTTCGCCCACGCGTTCGGAGTATTTACGGTATACTTCGTCTTTTTCGAGCTCCATGATCCGCGACACGAGCGTTTGGCGGGCGGCCATGATGGCCCGGCGGCCAAAGTCATCGATGACGAGTTGTTCATAGCACTCGTCGCCCACGTTGAGGCTCTCGTCGATCAGGTGGGCTTCCGTTTCGCTCACCTGCGCGCTTTCGTCGGTTACCTCGCCGTCGGGTACCACTTCGCGCACACGCCAGATTTCCAGGTCGCCCGTAGTGGTATTGACGATCACGTCGAAGTTTTCATCGGAGCCGTATTTTTTCTTGATGAGGGTGCGGAATACGTCTTCGAGTACGCGCACCATGGTGGGGCGGTCTATATTTTTCCCGGTTTTAAAATCGGAAAAGACGTCAACTAAGTTTACCATCTAATTGAGTGATGAGTGATGAGTGATGAGTAATGAGTGGGGGTCAGAAGCTTATTTTTACTATGGTTTTTTCTATTTTGTCATAAGGTATCGGGGTTTCAGTTTGTACTTCCTTTTTCTTTTTGCCTTCTTTTTCCACAACGGTTTGTGACAGGACTATTTGCGTATCGTCGGCAGTTTTCAGAGTGCCGGTGAGTTGGGTTTTATCGGTCAGTGTGACGGTCACGGCGCGGCCGGCATTGTTGCGGTATTGCCGGGGGAATTTGAGCGGGCGGCCTATGCCGGGGCTGCTGACTTCGAGCGTGTACTTGTCGCCGAGCCAGCCGTGCGCATCCAGGAAACTTTCCAGGTAACGGCTGATTTTCTGGCACTTGTCGAAGTTCATTCCCGAGTCGCTGTCGGCGAATACGCAGAGTTTGTGTCCGGGCTTCAATTCGATGTCGACGGTAAAACAATCGGCAAAAGCCTCATCGGCGGCGTATTTTTCCTCCAGCAGTTGTGTAATGCGTTCAGTCAGTTCCATGTATAAAGAAAAGAGGGAACCACCCGGTTCCCTCTCGCGTATTACTTCAGATTTGCGGGGCAAAGATACGACAAAAAATCACAATTTGCCATACACCGTACATTTTGTCATTAAAAAGTGCGCTACCAGGCTCAGGAATGTTTTTCCAGGTCTTTAAGCAAGAGTCTTAGCGCCCCTGCCGACAAAAAAATCTCCACCAGGCTCAGTACCAGGGAGGCGATCATCATCAGGAGGCTCAGGGCAAACAGCACCTTGGCCCACAGTTGCCAGCCTTCATAAACAAGAAACATGGTGACCACGCAGCACAGGATGCTTGCCACGCCTACCACCTGCATCCAGCGAATGAGCATCAGCCGGCGGCGCAGGTTCGATATTTGGGCAATGAGGTTCAGGTGGCCGTGTTTTTCGTAGTCGGAGTACAGTTTTCGGATCAGGTTGGCGATAGCCAGGAACTTATTGGTGTACGCCAGCATGAGGAGCGATACGGCAGGAAAAAGCAGGGCGGGGGTTTGGATATCGAGTTCCATGTTTTTGCCGCGAATATGCGAAGAATTATACTGGGAAAAATCGAAGCAGACGCTGCTTTTTATTGCGATGCCAGCATATCTGTTGTCGCCTGTCCCGGTTTTTCCAGGAACACGACCGGGTGTTCCCGTACTTCTTCCACTACCTCTCCCGGAAACAAAAATGCCCGGTCGCGGAAGAGTTCACGGATTTCGGCGGCATCGAGCGCGCTGATTTTCGCGGCAAATTGTTCGGTTTTTTCAAAACAGTACTGCAGGCGGTCGAGCAGAAACTGGAAGTCTTTGATCCAGATCACCGTATCGGCAGCCAGCACCCGGAACAGCGACACTTTCTGATCCTGCCGGAAGCGGGTGTTCAGGTTGGGCACGATGCTCAACCGGCCGAGTTGCTGGCTGGACAATTGGGTGAGCGGATCAAAAGTGCGGATGCTTTCCACTTCGTCGTCGAACAATTCAATGCGGTAAGGCAACTCGTTTCCGTAGGAAAAAAGGTCGATGATGCCGCCGCGCAGGCTGAACTGACCCGGTTCGTACACAAAATCAGTGCGTTCAAAACCGTATTCCACCAGCACCTGAACGACGAAATCGAGGTCCAGGACTTCGCCCCTGGTTACCTCGATACGGTTTTGGGCCAGTACCTCGGGCGATACAACCTTTTCAAACAACGCTTCGGGGTAGGTCACGACTATCCCGGGGCCGGAGTTTTGCTGGCTCAGCCGGTTCACCGTTTCACTTCGTTGCAATACCTGGGCAGGGTTCAGGTCGTCGAAAAAGGCCGGGCGTTTAAAACTGTCGGGAAAAAAGAAGACGGATTGTTCGCCGAGAATCCCCTGAAGGTCGTTGAGCAGATAAGCTGCCTCTTCTTTACTTTCGGCGATGTGCAGCGCAGTTACACCCATTCGGCTGGTAGCGGCTGCCAGGATAAAAGCGGTTTGCGCTCCTTTTAATCCGGACAGCTGTACCCGCGCTGCCGGGCCGGCGGCGCCGGGCAGGCCGGCACGCGCCAAAGCCTCGATTAATTGCAGGATGGCAGGGTGTTCGCGATAGCGTTCGAGCAGGTGGCTGATATTGCTCACCGGGCAAAGGTACGTTGGCGGGGATAACACCCGGCAACAGAATTGGTTTTAAAAAATGCGGCACGGACCGGTGAGAGAACAAATCTGATTTTACCGGCAACCATAGTACCTTCGCGCTGTTCTACGTTCAAATCTTTCAATTTTATTTGAAAAGTTTATGAAGGTTCTAAACCCTCTAAACCCTCTAAACCCTCTAAACCCTCTAAACCTTCGTAAACGAACAGGTATATGAGCCTCGACACCATCAAACAGCCGGTTGCTGCCGAATTAGAGGTCTTTGAGCAGCGTTTCCGTGAAGCGATGCGGAGTCAGGTTCCGCTGCTGGACAAGATCACCTGGTACATCGTTCAACGCAAGGGTAAACAAGTGCGTCCCGTACTGGTATTGCTCAGCGCCCGCTTGTTCGGCCCGATCCAGGAGGCGTCGTATACGGCGGCTTCGCTGGTGGAATTGCTCCACACGGCTACCCTGGTACACGACGACGTAGTGGACGATGCAAACGAACGCCGGGGTTTTTTCTCCATTAATGCGCTTTGGAAAAATAAAATTGCCGTTCTGGTTGGCGATTTCCTGTTGTCACAAGGGCTAATGCTGAGTGTGCGGCATCAGCAATTTCGCCTGCTGGAGATTGTGAGCCGAGCCGTCCGGGAAATGGCCGAGGGCGAATTGCTGCAAATGGAGAAAGCCCGCCGGCTCGACATCCGCGAGGAAATTTACTACGACATTATCCGGCAAAAAACGGCCTCGCTCATCGCGGCGGCGTGCAGTGCCGGCGCCGCCAGCATCACACCCGATGAGGCCATGATTGAACGCGTGCGCCTGTTCGGCGAAAAAACCGGCATGGCTTTTCAGATCCGCGATGATCTGTTCGATTTCGGCGCCGACGACGTGGGCAAACCCCTCGGCATCGATATAAAAGAGAAAAAAATGACCCTCCCGCTCATTTATGCCCTCAACCAGGCCGATCGTTCCACCCGTCGCGCTATTATCAATATCATCAAAAACGAAAGCCATAAAACGGAAAAAGTGGCCGAAGTGATCCGCTTCGTGCGCCAAAGCGGCGGGTTGGAATATGCCCGGGAGGCCATGTATCGCTTTCGTCAGGAAGCCTTCAATATCCTGGAGGAAATGCCAGATAACCCGGCCCGGCAGTCCCTGAAAGAATTGGTTATGTTCGTCACAGAAAGGAAGAGTTGATGAGTTATGAGTATGAGTTATGAGTTATGAGTTATGAGTGTAAATAACTGTTGAATCTCAAAAAGTCGTACTACCCCCCTGTGTCAAAAAGTCGTGCTAACTTGCAATAAAACGAGGCATGGCACGACACACC
>CALEYM010000869.1 GCA_937926185.1 uncultured Bacteroidota bacterium
TGGAGCGTACCGTAGATCGGACAGGTCTTTTCAAGATGACAAACGTTGAGCAGCGTAGAGCGTACCGTAGATCGGACAGGTCTTTTCAAGATGACAAATGCAGAGGGGGCTTAAAGGGGAAAACCGTCGAAAATTAATAACATTCCCAATTTCAGAAACCGCAATGCAAAAGAGAAATCACATTTATTGAAATTTAATTTGATCTAAAGTAGTTGAAGATCAAGTAGTTGATAGGGAAAAGCCTTGCGCGGACGAACAAACTTCGCATGGGATTTTAGGGAATGGTCAGGATTAACAGGATTTGTTCCTGAATCTTTAATGGCCCAGTATTATGATCGAACCGAAAATCCCATTAAATCATACCCATTCCCTAAAATCCCATGCGAAGCCCACTCCCCCTCGCAGTCCCCGCTTAAATGGACGTGCGCTCCGACAAGTCTTTTTTGCTTTTTTCCCAATGTCTCATGGCTCGCAGTCCCCGCTTAAATGGACGTGCGCTCCGACCCTATGATTTTGCAACCAATTGGTAATGAATATTTTGCAAAGTAAAAAACAAGATATTTACGCGCTCCAACTGCATATTACAGGTTTAACATATATTAAAAAGTCCTGGCTTGCCGGCTGGAAACAAAGGTCATTTTATTTCGCGCAGTCAGGTTTTCTTTTGCATTTTTTGCTTGGCGCCAGCCGGGTATCGGGATTGCCAGTGCAGGGTATTGGAGGCCAAAAGTACCCATTGTCACCGATTATTGCAGCAACCCGGAAAAAATTATCAGCGAAGTGCCCCGGCCGGGTTCACCATTTTTTACAAACAACCACCATCACCCGCTCCCCTTCATCCCTTACCCCGAACACATACCAATCCCCGCCGTCATCCAGCCCCAGTTTCTTCCGCGCGGCCTCGGCTGTATCCGGGAAATTGCGCACGGCCACGTTGGCGCGGCCTTCGGGCAGCAGGAGATGTACTGCTTTGCGGTCGTAGCGGGTTACAGCCTTTACTTCGAACGCCCGTCCGGGTACGTCCGGCACAAAATCCGCCGAGGTGTACAGGTGCGTGTTCGGGTGTAGTTTGGCCAGGCCGTAGCGCGTGGCAAATGTTTTAAACGCCCCGGCTTTCAGGATGGCCGCGTTGGGTTCGTACAGGTAGCGTTGCGGGGCGGAATATTGCGGCGTGGCGGCTTTTTCGTCTGCGCGGGTGAAGGTGAACCCCGCTGTCGCGGCACTGTCGCCAAGATTTACTGCGCAGATGGAGACATTGTCCGCTTCTATTTCGTCATGTTTGGCGCCCAGCAGGTACAACACCTCCTTCACCTCATTGTCCACGGCCACCACCCAGGTATGTATCACGGCCTTCAATTCCGCCGTCGCGGCGCTCAGGTCGAGCAGCGGCGCCGTTTTGAGCAACACGCGGGGCGCATGGCTCAGCAGGAGAGTCAGCATTTCCGGCACATTGGGTTGGCAATCGGCCAGCCGGAACACCCGGCGTTGTTGTTCATCGCGGCGGGCGGGGTCGAGGTACAGCAGGTCGAATGGTTCCGGGTTGTCCTTTAAAAACTGCGCCGCGTCGCCGTTCACTACTTCGATGTTGTGTGCGCCGAGTACGGCGAAATTATGCCGGGCCCGTTCCGCGAGTTCGGGGTTTTGTTCCACGCAGACGACCTGTTCAAACCGTTGGGCAAAAAAATACGCGTCCACGCCCATGCCGCCGCTCAGGTCGGCCATGCGTTGGCCGGAAAACAGCGCGGCCTTAAATCGGGCCGTTTGTTCCGAAGACGCCTGTTCGACCGACAGCAGGGGCGGGAAAGTGAGATCGAACCGGTACCAGGACGGGATTTTCGTTCGCACTTTCTGCAGGGCCCGGATTTGGCCAGCGGCCAGCAGCACATCCACATCCGGATACCGGTGTGCGGAAAGCAGCAGGCGCGCGGGATCATCGCTTAA
>CALEYM010000870.1 GCA_937926185.1 uncultured Bacteroidota bacterium
TTCCTCACCGCCGCCGTCTTCGTCCTGCGGGCGGGGGCTGTATGCGCTTTGGGAGCTTATATAGTTCGAAAATAACCGTTGGGCGCCCGCGATATACCGTTGGCTATTTTGATACTGGATCATAAAGTTCCTAAAATCCACCAACAGGGAAGGCTGGTTGGCAAAGGAAAAATTGGGAACACCCACGGCCAGGCGCAGTTCGGTGTCGCCGAGGTCTTCTGCATTGTTGGCAATTTCGGCGCGCAAAGCCAGTTTTCCTTTGTCTTTCGATTCGAGGTCGAGGCGGTAAACGGGCGTCCAACCGAGGCTGTCCGTAAGGTAAAGCATCGAAACTTCCTGCTCCCGCTTATCCGTCCGAAAAGTCAATTCCATTCGTTCGGAGGCTTTTTTTGTTTTAAAATCGATAAAAGGCATATCGCCAAATCCGATACTGAGAATATGATTGGCATGTATCATTCTATAGGCGCCGTCTTTCATACGGAACAATAATTGGGTATAATAATCATCCTTAACCGGAGGAAGCCTGTAAACAAATTGGGCTTCGAATGCCCGGATGTTTGAAGTGTGCTCATCCGGCATGTAAATAGTTACAGGTTTATCCTTGTACTTTTCCAGTAAATCCATTTTTGTCACCAGCTTGCTGGCGGTTTCCACCGAATCGACACAGGTGAACACGGATTGCAGCTCATTGGTCGCCGAACCCACCCAAAAAGTGCCGAAAAGCGCTTTCGGGAGGTCGCGGCTTGCGTACTTTTTATTTTGCACCGGCACCTTGCCGTATTTATGGATCAGCGATTTCCCGTTTTTAAAAATGGTGACTTCGCGCACCGGCAGGGGTTGGGCGGAAAGACCGGTGCAGATCAGGAGGACAAGGGACAAGCAAAGAAGGATTTTTTTCATGGCAGCGGTTAATTGAAATTTGTGCTACACGTTTCTCCCGATACAATTCAAATCTTCAAAAGCCTGTTTCAGCCGCGCGACGAATGACTTTTCCGCTTCGCGCAGCCACACGCGCGGGTCGTAGAATTTTTTGTTCGGCTTGTCGGCGCCTTCGGGGTTGCCGATCTGGCCCTGGAGGTAACCTTTTTTACTTTCGTAAAAACCGCGCACACCGTCCCAGAAAGCCCATTGCATATCGGTGTCGATGTTCATTTTAATGGCGCCGTAAGAAATGGCCTCCCGTATCTCTTCCTGGCTGGAGCCTGAACCGCCGTGGAAAACGAAGTGCACCGGTTTCTCCGCCGGCAGGCCGTATTTTTCGCGGATGTAGTCCTGCGAATTTTTGAGGATAACCGGTTGCAGGCGCACATTGCCGGGTTTGTACACGCCGTGCACGTTTCCGAATGCGGCGGCTACCGTGAACCGCGGACTCACTTTTTTCAGTTCTTCGTAGGCATAAGCTACTTCGTGCGGCTGGGTATACAACCGGGAGGAATCGACGCCGGTATTGTCTACGCCGTCTTCTTCGCCGCCGGTCACGCCGAGTTCGATCTCCAGCGTCATGCCAAGGGGGGCCATTCGGGCCAGGTACTGGCTGCTGATCCCGATGTTTTCGTGCAAGGGCTCCTCCGACAGGTCGAGCATGTGGCTGCTGTAGAGGGGGTAGCCGTGTTTTTCGTAAAATTTTTCGCCGGCATCGAGCAGGCCTTTTACCCAATCGATGATATTCAGGGCACAGTGGTCGGTGTGCAGCACCACCGGCACCCCGTAGGCTTCAGCCATGGCATGTACATGTTGGGCGCCGGAAATGCCGCCCAGGATGGCCGCGCGCTGGCCCTCGTTGCCCAGGCCTTTGCCGGCAAAAAAAGCGGCGCCGCCATTGGAAAACTGAACAATGACCGGGCTTTTCACCGCCGCGGCCGTTTCCAAAACGGCGTTCACCGAATTGGTGCCAATGACATTCACTGCGGGGAGAGCGTAAGGATGCTGAAGGGCATGCTG
>CALEYM010000871.1 GCA_937926185.1 uncultured Bacteroidota bacterium
GGGTTTAGAATGGTTTAGAGGGTTTAGAGGGTTTAGAGGGTTTAGAGGGTTTAGAAAAATATGAAGTCGATAATAAGGGCTGAAAATCTGGGTAAAAAATACGTCATCCGGCATGAGCATCCGGAGCGTTACGTGGCGTTGCGCGACGTGTTGACGAATCGTGCAAAAAAGCTGTTTTCTTTTCCCAAAAACCTGCGTCCGGAACCTGCAACAGTAGATTTTGAAGAATTTTGGGCCTTAAAAGACCTGAATTTTGAGATTCAGCCCGGCGACCGCGTGGGTATCATCGGCCGCAACGGCGCCGGCAAAAGCACCCTGCTCAAAATCCTGAGCCGCATCACCGAACCCAGCACCGGACGCGTCGAACTGAATGGCCGGGTAGCCAGCCTGCTGGAAGTGGGCACCGGCTTCCACCCCGAACTCACCGGACGCGAAAACATTTTTCTCAACGGCGCCATCCTCGGTATGAGCCGGGCGGAGATCCGCCGCAAATTCGACGAGATCGTGGACTTCTCCGGCGTGGAAAAGTTCCTCGATACCCCGGTCAAACGATACTCTTCCGGCATGTACGTGCGCCTGGCTTTCGCCGTGGCAGCGCACCTGGAACCGGAAATACTCGTGGTAGACGAAGTGCTGGCCGTGGGCGATGCGGAGTTTCAGAAGAAATGTTTGGGGAAAATGGAGGAGGTGAGTAGCAGGGAAGGACGGACGATATTGTTTGTGAGTCATAATTTGGCTGCCGTACAGGCGCTTTGCGAAAAAGGGATTTATTTAAAAAACGGAAAAATTGCCGGCAAAGGCGCTATTAACGAACTTGTTTCAGATTATCTCAGAGAACAGCATCAAAGGGATGACAACAAAGAGCCGGTCCGCTTCGGCAGCATCCTGATAAATCCGGTGAAAGTGACACCAGCAACAATACAAAGCGGTGAAAATCTGACGCTGGCGGTCAATTTGTTGGCATTGGGAAGTTGCACCATTATAGGTAGTGCATTACTGTTCTATACAAGTACAGGGGTCAGGGTGGGCATTATTGATCTGAGTAACAAATTGGCGAGAAAAATGGCAATTGGGCAGACCCAAACATTTATAATTGATATTAATAATATGAATCTGATAGAAGGCGAATATTTCATCGGTCTTTATCTTAACACCACTGATCGCTCCGGTGATATTTATGACTTAGCTGGTATATGTATTGAAGAAAAAATTGTCGATAGTGATTCCGTTCCCTATGAGCAAAGGTACCGTGGTTATATAAACTTAGATTTTAAGATTAATCAGAAATAATCTCAATAATAATATGTATATAAGGAAGCCATACCTAATATTGTTCCCATAACCCCCAAGATAGTTGACCACTTGTCTATTACTATTTTTTCAGAATATACTAAAATAAACAATGGCAATGATTGAACAACGTAACGACTTGAAAACTGTGCCGTGGACTTGATGGTTGTGCCGACAATTAATAATCC
>CALEYM010000872.1 GCA_937926185.1 uncultured Bacteroidota bacterium
AAAACGTGGTGGCCAACAGCAACAATTCGCTGACAAAAGGACAACTGCAACTGATCAAACGCAACACGGCTAACCTTAAAATACTCTACGACGGCGATCCGGCCGGCATCAAAGCTGCTTTGCGGGGACTCGACCTGGCCCTGGAGCAGGATTTGAACGTAAAAATCGTGTTGCTCCCGAATGGGGAAGACCCGGACAGTTTTGTGCAAAAGATTGGCAGCGAGGAATTTGGGAAGTTTATCACGAAAGAGGCCAAAGACTTTATTCTGTTCAAAACGCAGCTGTTGCTCGAAGAAACCCAGGGAGACCCGATCAAAAAATCCGCCCTGATCAAGGATATCATGGGCAGCATCGCCAAAATACCCGACCCGATCAAACGCGGCGTATATCTGAAAGAATGTGCAACCCTGCTCGATGCTTCGGAGGAGGTACTGTACTCCGAAACCAATAAACTGATCACGGCGGCCCTGCGCAAAAAAGCGGAAAAGGAAGCCCGCCAGCCCGGCGCGGCCAGCGATTCGCCAGCAGTGCAGCCGAGTCCGGATATGCCTGATCTGGAACCTTTAATTCCCACACGCGAACGGGCAGCTGCCCAAAGCGACGAGATACAGGAACATCATGTCATAGGATTGCTAATAAAGCATGGAGGGGATATTTTACCAAAAGAAAATATGACTGTAGCGGCATATGTGTTGGAAGATATTGAAGCGTTGCTGGATAGTTTTGATAACCCTTTCTTCGGGCAAATTGCCAAGGAGTGCCACACAAGACTCGTGGAAGGGAAAACTGTGGACCAAGAGCATTTCTTACGGCATGAGCGGAAAGAAGTGCGCGATTTAGCGGTGGATATTCTGGCTGATTTCACGCGATGGGACTATTCCTCAAAGTGGGAAGAGAAAGGATTTCCATTGCAGAATCAACCCATGCCAGAGTTTAATTTTGATGCAGATTCCCGTAAGGCATTGAGTATATTTAAAATCAGGAAACTGAATAAATTACTTGAAACAAATAAAGAGCGACTTAAAATAGCCTCGCAACAAAACGATGTAGAGAATGAAACCCGGTTCCAGAAAATCAACATGCAAATTGAAAAAACACGGAATAAAATTGCCCTCAACAATGGGATAGTTGTGTTACCGCGGTAGGGGGTGATTCTGTTGGCAGGGCACCGGCGCAGGCGGCTCTTTTCAGGGCCGGAATTACACTGCCCAAATTCGAAAGGCTCCCCGGTTACCCGAAAAGCCTTCGAAGAATACATCAAACTTGCAAATAGTTTATTTGTTCAGGGATTATCAGGGCATATTTGCGGTTGAAAACCTGCTCCACAATTTCGTTGCGCTTAAGCCAATTTTTCGATATCGCGGATTAAAATACTGTTCCGGTTGAAGTAGATCAGGTTGGATTTTCGCAGGTCGTTCAGCACGGAGGTTACAGTCTGACGGCTTGTTCCGGTAAGATTGGCAATATCCTGTTGGGTCAGATAATGCTTTACCAGGGTTTCAAATCCTACCCGCCGGCCTTCGCGTCCGGCTGTTTCCACCAGAAACTCGATGATACGTTCACGGGCATCTTTCAGTACCAGCTTAGCCAGGCGTTCTTCCACCCGTTGCAGGCGCTGACTCAAATGATGCAGGCAGGCAAAAATGAGCCGTTGATTATGCTGCATCAACTGTTGAAAGTCGCTGACCTTAACTGCCAGGTACTCCGCTTCATCGTGCAGTGCCTGGGCGAATTCGCTTCGGGTAGTTTCTCCCGCGAGCGCCAGGTCTCCAAAAATAGTTTCCGATTGCAGGATTTCTTTAATGACCTCCCTGCCATCGGGGGAAAAGGTTCCGGTTTTAAGCCGGCCGCGCACCAGAAAATGCAGGTGATCCGCGGGTTCATCGGGCATAAAAATAAACTGGAATTTAGGAGCGCGCCTGAACTGGGCGTAGCCTGCCAGCTGCTCCAGTTCTGCCGGGCTGAGGGCAGAAAGGATGGGCATTTTGCTGAAAAACAGTACTTTGTTGCTCGTATCCATGGGTAGCATCGTTGTTTTTGTGTTCGTACAGTGTTGGGTATTGGTTCCGAGCAAGGAAGGGGAAAACGATTTTCATCGGGTTTTGCAAAGGGTCGCTGATGCGTAATTTGC
>CALEYM010000873.1 GCA_937926185.1 uncultured Bacteroidota bacterium
ATCCAAAGTGTTCAGCACTTGAATCAAGTAAGAATCTTCCATAAATCGTTACTGGAATAACCCGCCAAAAGTGTTATTATTTTTGGAAACAGCGGCGACTAACTTTGCCAGACCATCACTTTTTAACACTTAAATTCGGTCTGTCATGTTAAGATTTTTAAGCCTTTTTATCCTAACCTGCTGTTTTGGTCCCGTATTTTCAACTGGCGGGGCTGAAACGTGGGATAACAACCGGTTCCGGACGGAATCCGGCCTCGCAAAGACTGACTTTTGCGAGCTCCCGGCGCCGGCTTCGCTTTCAATTGTCGAAACCGGCACCAATTACATTACGATTTCCTGGGCCGCCGTACAGCATGCCTACGCTTATGAAATAAGGGTAAAGCAATGGGATCCTCAAGCCGGCCAATGGATATTGATCAGGAGAGATTCTGTTTTTAACACTCAGTATACAGCCACAAATCTGAAGTATGCCACTTCGTACTGTTTTGAAGTGGCCGCCAAATGTAATCCGGCAGATACCAGTCCAAGGTTTTCAGTGATCATTGGCGACACCATAATCATAGACCTGGTAGATATGGGACTGACACAATCGCCGCCGGCATCGATGATCCGGGGTAATTGTCCGGATAATTGCCTGACAATGGTATATGACGAAGATGAAACGGAATACCGTTGGTTTGATGTTGGGAAAACGGTAGGCAATTTTATCCACTACTCCCGGTATCAAACCTGGGTTGAAAAAGATAACATGGCGCCGTCTGGTTTTAGGGTGCTCATTCAGCAAATGCCGTTATCGGCCCATCCTTTTAAAAGTTGGGAATCCAATCCCGTGAACCAGAACAATGAACCGCCCCCTTGCGAGGCATACGAAGTATATATTCGCGATGAAGCGTCGAAAATTTGCAAAGTAACTGTTTCAAGTGCAGGGGTTCTTGTCAACGTTTGTTTCGATATTTTGGAAGAAGAATACTCCGTAAAATGCCTCGTACCCAGCCAACTTCCGCCGGACGATGATATAGATGTTTACGAACGGTCGGCCCCGCCGGCAGTCGCAGGATCAACATCCGTCATAAGCGTCTCCAACCCCTTCTCCGATTTTCTCCGGATCAAATCGCCCCTTACACAGCCGGATACGCCCGTTTCGATTCAACTTTTTGATGCCAATGGCCGCCTTGTATTAGATGAAAAGATGCCTGCCGTGCAGGAATATAACCTACCCACCTCCCATTTTGCGCCCGGTTTTTATGTGTTGAAAGTAAGCGCTAATCAGAACACGCAAACCCTGAAAGTGGTTAAAGTACATTAAATTAAGTCGCCGCCCGGGGTTTACAACATGGCCGGACCGAACCGCATTGGTTTGGTCCGGCCTTTTTCGGGTCACTGCTTCGGCACTTTCGTATACCGCAAATACGGTTTAACGATTTCGAGCGTTCCGAAGCGTTTTTCCGCGTCTTCGGTAGAAACGGCGGGCACCACGATAACGTCCTCGCCCTGTTGCCAGTCGGCCGGCGTAGCCAGGCTGTATTTGGAAGTCAGTTGCAGGGAATCCACCACGCGCAGCACCTCGTTGAAATTGCGCCCGGTGGAAGCCGGGTAGGTGATCATCAGCTTAACCGCTTTATCGGGGCCGATCACGAACAAAGAGCGCACGGTGGCGGTAGCCGAGGCATTGGGGTGGATCATGTCGTACAGGGTGGCTACTTGCCGGTCGTCGTCGGCGATGATCGGGAAATCGACGGTGCAGTGCTGGGTTTCGTTGATGTCGCCCACCCATTGAAAGTGTTTGTCGAGCGGATCGACGCTGACGGCCATCACCTTCACGTTGCGGCGGGCAAATTCTTCCATCAGGTGGGCTGTTTTGCCGAGTTCGGTGGTGCAAACGGGCGTAAAATCCGCCGGGTGAGAAAACAGGATACCCCAGCCGTCGCCGAGATATTCGTAAAAATCGATCTCGCCTTTGGTGGTTTTGGCTTTGAAATTGGGGGCGGGGTCTCCGAGACGAAGGCTCATAGATGCAGCATTTTATCGGTGAAAAAATAAAGGGAAAAGGGAATCTGGCTGGCAACGTTCATTTGTACTTTTTACGGGTTGACGGAAAACGTCTGCAAAAATAAATCATTTATGCTGAAAATCAAACGGGAGAAAATGACAAAACTTGCCGCATTTTTGCGCGGATGAAAAAATACCTGTCGTTCGTCAAATTCAGCCATACCCTTTTCGCCATGCCTTTTGCGCTGGTCGGTTTTTTTATTGCCAGCGCCGGGGAAGCAGGGGGAGTGAGCTGGCGTTTGCTGGGGCTGGTGGTGTTGTGTATGGTTTTTGCGCGCAGCGCGGCCATGGGGTTCAACCGCTGGCTCGACCGCGACGTGGACGCCGCTAACCCGCGCACCCGCATGCGCGAGCTGCCGTCGGGACTGATCACGCCCAAATCGGCGCTGATCTTTGTGATCGTCAATTGCCTGCTATTTATCGCAACGGCCTTTTTTATTAACCGCCTGTGTTTTTTTCTGTCTCCCGTGGCGCTGGCAGTAGTGCTGGGTTACAGCTATACCAAACGTTTTACGTGGTTGTGTCATTTGGTGTTGGGCCTCGGACTGGCCCTGGCGCCCGTGGGCGCTTACTTGGCCGTGGCAGGCCGCTTCGACTGGATACCGGTACTGTACGGCCTGGCTGTCATGTTGTGGACGGGCGGTTTCGACGTCATTTATGCCCTGCAGGACGAAGAGTTCGACCAGGAGCAACGGCTATATTCCATGCCCGCCTTTTTTGGCAAAGCCCGCGCCTTGCGCATTTCCGAATGGATGCACCTGGGCAGCGCGGCCCTGATGGTGTATGCCGGACGTTTGTTGCACAGCGCCCTCCCGCAAGCCAACGACCTGCTGTGGCTGGGCACCGGCATTTTCCTGGTCCTGCTTTTTTACCAGCACCGCTTAGTCAAACCCGACGACCTGAGCAAAGTGAACCTGGCGTTTTTTACCACCAACGGTTTCGCCAGTTTGATTTTCGGGACGTTGACGATAATAGATTTGCTTACTTAATGGGGTTAGCGGGTTAGCGGGTTGCGGGTTAGCGGGTTTTCGTTAACAGCAATTTATAATGTGGCTTGGTTGGAGGTGTCATCGCGACGCAGGAGCGGTGACATCTCCAACCAACTGGATAGAGGAGCAACTCCGAGATGTCACCAGCCTCATACTTCGGCTGATGACACCACTTCGCCGGCGCCACATTAGAAATTACTGTTTCGTTAACCCATTAACCCGCTAACCCGAAACCCGCTAACCCGCTAACCTCTATTCATGAAACACATCGCCATTTTCGCCTCCGGCGGCGGCAGTAATGCCCGTAAAATCATCGAATACTTCGCGGATTCGCCCGAAGTAAAGGTGACTCTTATTGTATCCAATAAGAAAGACGCCGGGGTGCTGGACATTGCCCAGGCGCATCATATTCCCACGCAGATCATCGACCGGCAGATGTTTTATGAAACGGAGGATTTGCTCGGCATTTTACGGCAGTATCACATTGATTTTATCGTATTGGCCGGGTTTTTATGGCTGATCCCGGCATGGCTGGTACGGGCCTATCAGCGGCGCATGGTCAATATTCACCCGGCCTTATTGCCCAAATACGGCGGCAAGGGTATGTACGGCATGCATGTGCACGAGGCCGTGCGGGTAGCCAATGAACCCGAGACGGGCATCACCATTCATTACGTCAACGAACGGTACGACGAGGGCGACATTATATTTCAGGCCCGCTGCCATGTCGCCCCCACCGACACGCCGGCGGATATCGCGCGGAAGGTGCATGAATTGGAACACCGGCATTTTTCCCGGGTCATTGAGGAAATACTGTAATCCGTAATCCGTAATCCGTCCCGACACTCCGTGTACGGGATTTCGCTGCGCTCAACAATCCGTAATCCGCAATCCGTCCCGACACTCCGTGTACGGGATTTCGCTGCGCTCAACAATCCGTAATCCGCAATCCTGCTTTACCTTTGCGGCATGCGTGTTCGCCACATCCTGCGTCTGCTCCGATTGGAGCACTGGGTAAAAAACCTGTTTATTTTTATTCCTGCTTTTTTTGCCGCGCGGCTCACGGAGTGGCCCGTGTTGAAAAATGCTTCCCTGGGATTTTTATCTTTTTCGCTCATTGCCTCGGCGGTGTACGTGCTGAACGACCTGGCAGATGCGCCGCAGGACCGCAATCACCCCGACAAACGTTACCGGCCCATAGCCAGCGGCGCCGTCGGGAAAAACCAGGCTATGCTCATCCTCGGCGGCCTGCTCGGAGCCGGCGCGGCCCTGGCTGCCTTTTTGAGCCGGGAAATGCTGATGTTCAGCCTATTGTATTTTGTGATCAACCTGTTTTACAGTTTTTCCCTGAAACATATCGCGCTGGTCGACATCAGTCTGATCGGACTGGGTTTCCTGCTGCGGGTGTTCGCCGGCGGCGCGGTAACCGGGGTTGAAGTGTCGCATTGGCTGATTGTGATGACGTTTTTGCTGGCCCTTATTCTGGGCCTGGCCAAACGGCGGGGTGAATACGTGGTGGCCATGGGCGGCCACACGTTCCGGAAAGCCCTGGAGGGATACAACCTGCCGTTCCTGGACGTGAGCATTACCGTGTGTTCCACAGTGGCTATCGTAGCCTACCTGATGTACTGTTTTTCGCCGGAAGTAACCACCCGCATCGGAAGTAACAATATTTTTTACACGGCCTTTTTTGTGATCCTCGGCATCCTGCGTTACCTGCAACTAACGCTGGTGTTCGACCGCACGGAATCGCCCACGCGGGCCCTGCTGCGCGACGGATTTTTACAAATCGTCCTGCTCGGCTGGATCGGGGCGTTCGCCTGGTTGTTGTATGGCCGGAAATTTTTTGGTTTTTAAACTACCGGAAGCTGACACGCTCGTTTTTCCCGGGCTTGTCGTAAAAAGAATCAATGTATTCCACCAGTTTGGCGGCCTCCGCCGGCGCTACGGCAGCGGAACGGCAAATCCGGTTAAAATCTTCCCGCGACGCCTGCATCGCCCGGTAGGCCGATTCCAGCGCTTTGGAATCCAGTTTGTCGGACATAAGGAAACGTTCCCGGATATTTTTCAGGCCGGTATCTGCATTGGGGGAGGCATAAGGCGCGTTGACAAAGCCCGCGAAATCGAAGTCGAAGGGGATCATCAGTATTTCGCCGGCGCCCGTCCGAAGGAAACGCACGTTGCGTTGCTCGGCTATGTTCCAGTCCGTATTGCCGATCATGTACTGAAACAAAGCCGTCAGGGCAGCCTGATGGGTTTCGAGGCTGTCGGTGGTCATGCCGTAAAAATCCAGCATTTCCCCGCCGAGGCGGGCGGCCGTTTCTTCCTCGTCTTCGAGTAAAATAGCCTTTACAGCGTACCTGGCCTGGTTGCCCGTGCCGGTGTTGATCAGAGTGAGGTCGACCAGGCGCGCCCGGACGCTGTTGGGCGTCAGTTGTTCGAACATGCGGTAGGCAAGGTATTCACGCAGCACCAGTTCGTTGCCGCGTTCGTCGAGGGTGCAGGGCAGCACCAGCTTGATCTCGTTGAGGGTGTCCAACCCTTCGGCTTCCAGCACTTTTTTCTTGATCTTGATCTTCAACGGCGGAATTTCAGCGATTTTCCGGCGGAATTTTCCCCGGGGCTTCACCTGCAATTCATACGTTTTGCCTTCCCGGGTGCTGAGTTTGGCCGGCTGATAATCGGCCTTGTTTTTGTTGGCGATCAGCGCCGAAACATCGGTGGAAAGCGTCATCGGAATACTTTCCTCCGGCGTGAGACGCTCGAAAAAGGAAGCCGGACGGGATTGGGCGGAGAGCGTGGCGGCGGCAAAAATAAGAAGCGCCGCGGCCAGCAGGGCGGGCAGTGTTGTTTTTGAATTCATAGCGGCAAAAAACATCTGGTTAAGGTTTGCGGAGATAAGACACCGCGCGGGCCTTTTTGGTGACAGCAGGCCGGTAGAAAGTCAGGAAAATGTCGCCGCCGTTGCATGTGCGACAGCCAACAGCAGATTCTTATCGACGAACGGCGGGTTTCGGCGGAATAATTTTTGGCCGGGTGTCGTTAAAGTTCCCGGATCTTTCCTTTTCTCGTATGACCCGACCTCGCTTGCCTTACCTGTTGTCCGCCTTCTTATTGATTGGCCTGTTGTTCACCGGTGTGTCGTATTGTGGCCATGACGACAAGCCGGATATAGCATTTTCCACCATTGAACAAGGCTTACTTGATACTCGGAGGCAGTTGGAAAAGGAAAACTTGTTGATCCTGAATCGTATCGAGATGGAAGCAGCTGCTTATCCGCGCGAAACAAGCAAACGTTTTCTCCGCCATGCATCACAACTGCTGCGGTTTACTCAAGATTATTGTCTTTTTGTTGATACGTTAAAAAACAGGCTCAGGCACGCCGACGGCGATGCTGCACGGCACAACCGGTGGTTTGGATTTAACGCTGCTCCGGGAAAAATCCTGAGCGCCGGCGAACCGGAACGCGCGTCCCCGGCCATCGGGTTAGACCGAAAGACCCAATCCTTTCGCACCCTTATCGACAGTTTTGCAGCCGCTTACCCCGACGTTTTAGCCCATATACCGCTGCAATTCGATTATTTTGGAAACGGACGTTTTCAGATCAACGGGCATCAAAGCAGTTTTAGCGAACTGCCGCTCAGCGGGATATTGGCAGTATTATGCGATTTACAAACCAGGGCGACCGCATCGGCATTCACGGGGTTAAATTATTGTTTAAAAAAAACCGGCGGCTGGCATTGGGGCTGTCTTGATAATTTTCTGCCGGTAGTATCTGCCAAGCACGCGAATGTGCCTTTGGGTTTGAACTACGAGGCGGATATTTTCCTTGGTCCTTATTGTCTCGATGTATTGTCCTGGGAAGTTTGGATCGATGGCATCCCGGCGCCTGTCAGGGAAGGCCGCGCGCATTACGAGGTTATAAACAGAGGGGGATATGGAACCAAAATATTCGTAGTAAAAGCCCTGATCCGGAAAATAAACCGGGAGGCAACTCCGATGCGTATAGATACTGTCCACGTGATCAAAGAATTCTCCTACGAAGTCGGTTGTGTACAGCCACAGATCAGGATCGACGCCCAATATCTGTATGTTGGCGCCGATAATCCGTTTACGATAGTCCCCCGTTGCGGCTTGGCGCCAAACGATGTAAACATAAAAGCCAATAATGCCATTATTAAAAGAACCGGGCCGGGACAATTTAGCATCCACCCCATCCGGCCCGGAAAAGTGATCCTCCATGTGCATATCGGAATGGGGTTGGGGCCTTCCGTTTATGAATTTACAGCCCGTCCCCTGCCCGATCCAGTACCAATGCTTGGCGACAGCCTGCGCGGCGGCCGGGTAACGCCGGAGGAAATGTCCCGGCAAACATCCCTGACCGTCCGGTATCCGGAAGATTTTGATTTTCAGGTCGAATGTAGTGTTGAGTCGTTTCAACTCACCCGTATCCGGCCGCGCGAAGACATGGAAGAAGTCCGGAATAAAGGCGGCATTTTCAGCGATCAGGCACGGCAACTACTCGCATCGGCCCGGCCGGGTGACCGGCTGTTGTTTCACGGCATCACCGCGCGCATACCCGGCGATACAGTTCCCAGAACGATCGGTGCAATAGTGTTTCGGGTCGAGTAACGATCATTATTAATACTACTTTGGTATCTACCTTTGCACGCAATCCGTCCCGACGCCTCGGGACAATCCGCAATCCGCAATCCGCAATCCACTATGTCCAACAAAGAAATCGCCTACGCTTTCGACGAACTCGCCAACCTCATGGAACTCCATGAAGAGGACGAGTTTCGTATCCGTTCCTACCGCAACGCTTACCTGACCCTGCGCAAACTGGACCAACCGCTGGCCGGTATGAGCGATGCGGAGATCAAGGGCATCAAAGGCGTGGGACCGGCCATTGCCGGCAAAATCCGCGAACTGGTAGACGGCAGCAAAATGGCAACGCTCGAAAAATACCGCGCCCAGACGCCGCCCGGCGTCGCGGAGATGCTGGAGGTGAACGGCTTCGGCCCCAAAAAAGTGCGGGTGGTGTGGCAGGAAATGGGTATCGAAAGCATCGGCGAACTCTGGTATGCCTGCAACGAAAACCGCCTGGTGGAATACAAGGGTTTCGGGTTGAAAACCCAGGAAGACCTGAAACAAAAACTGGAATATTACCTGCGCAGCAAGGATAAACTGCACCTGGATGCGGCCGAGGAAGTGGCCGACTTCGTGGGCGCCAGGCTTACGGGCGCCCTGCGCGGCGCATTCGTGAGTCCCGTAGGCGAGGTGCGACGGCGCTGCCCGGTGGTAGAAAGCCTGGAAATGCTGGTGGGCTTCAACGGCGAACTGGATCCGGCTTTCGACGGACAAGCATTGCGCCTCGAAAAAGAAGAAAACAGTATGTATCACATCCGGCTGGAAGACAATACGCCGGTGCTCATTCACCGTTGCTTAGCCGAGGAATTCGGCTCCAAACTTTTCAAACTCACCGGCAGCCGGGCCTTCCTCGACGCCTTCGTAAAAGCGGCTCCTGACCTGCAATTCAAAGGCCTTCGTATCGAACAGGAAGTTTTTGAAAAAGCGGGGCTGCCCTGGATTGCCCCGGAGTTGCGCGAAGCGGAACATCCCGCGATTATCGAACAAGCCAAACAGGACAAATTGCCTGCCCTGCTCACAGAGGAAGATATCCGCGGCGTGCTGCACGTACACACCACCTGGAGCGACGGCCTGCATACACTGCGCGAGATGTGCGATTACGCGCGCAACCTGGGCTACGCCTATATCGGTATCACCGACCACAGCCAGTCGGCCTTTTACGCCAACGGCCTTAAAACTGAGCGCGTGCTGGCGCAAATGGACGAAATCGACGCCCTGAACGCCGAAATGGCGCCCTTCCGCATATACAAAGGTATCGAAAGCGATATCCTCAACGACGGTTCCCTGGACTACGACGATGCCCTGCTGGAAAAATTCGACTTCGTGATTGCCTCGGTACACAGCAACCTGAAAATGAACCGGGAAAAAGCCACCCAACGTATCGTACGGGCCATTGAAAACCCATACACCACTATCCTGGGTCACCCCACCGGCCGCCTGCTGCTGAGCCGCGAGGGGTACCCGCTCGACTGGGACGCCGTGTTTGAGGCCTGCGCCCGGCATAAGGTTGCTATCGAATTGAATGCTAATCCTTACCGGCTGGATATTGATTGGGCCCTGATCCCGCAAGCCGTAAGCCAGGGCATCAAAATCAGTATCAACCCTGATGCGCACAGCAAGCAGGGGATACAGGATATCAGGTATGGAATAATGGTAGCCAGAAAAGGGGGATTAGAAGCGAAAACGTGTTTTAACGCGGCAGAAGGGCTGATTTGTTGATTTGTTGATTTGTTGATGCGTTGATTTGAGGGCCCCTGATCTTGTCCCCTCAAATCAACACATCAACACATCAACACATCAACAAAAAACAAAACTGCCCATCGACGTCGGACGAGCAGTTTTGCGAGGAGGAAAACGAATTAAAGCGTGTTTAGTACCGGGGCAAAGGTAAGGCAACCTGCAATAATTTTGAAACCCCCACTTGGGGGTGCCGGTTTAACGGGGGTGAATAAAGCCTTTCTCCAAACAATATTCGGCGAATTCGCGGGCATTGCGAAAATCGTACACAAACAGGCTTTTGGCCTTTTTCAGCAGGTTGGAGTTGTATTCGTGCAAGGTATGGCGCGACCAGGATTTAGATTCCTGAATTTCTTCCGCGGTCTTCCCAGAACCATACAACGAAAGCAGGTCAAGTTCCGCATTGGTGAATTCATCAATCAGCGACAGGGAAATCTGACCGATAAGATTGCGCTGCAGCTCCGTTTCGGTAATATTTTTTAAAATGATACTCGCTTCAAAGGGACGTAAATTCCGGGGCGACCATTTACTCTCGCGATAAAAGGTCTGTAAATTGGAAACGATCTTGCCGCCGGCGTCCAATTGCGCAACCGTCGAATACATGGCAAACCAATAATATTCGCCGTCCTTCGCTTGCAAGGGCACAGATTGCCGGTATCCCATTTCCAGGGGTTCAATTTTTATGTTTTGTTTATAAACCAACTCGTAAGCGGCTGAACGCCAGCGTAAAAATGGCAAAAGATAATCCGGATGGATCAAAAGATACTGATCTTTTAACGTCTCCAATTTACGACCGAAAAACGTTTCATCGCCTTCACTGGCCGGAACAGACAGATCCTTATACCGGATCAGTATCCAAAACGCCATGCCGGGATACAGGTTGTGGTAATTGCGCAGCCGGGAAAGCATGTCCGACAAACCGTCGGCATCCAGGTTTACCGGCTCGCCAATTGCCGCCCGATATGCAGCAGAGGGTTGCACGACGTGGGATTCATATAGTTCATCAAATGGTTGTTTTTGCATCAGGTATTTTTAATCGCCTACAATGTAAATTAATTTATCCAAACGCTTGACAAATGAACAGTGTTCATTATATTTGCAGCGTTTAACGAAAGATTTGGCTTCGACCAGTAAAAAATGGGAATCATTCAACGTAAAGAACGGGAAAAAGAAGAAATGCGCCGGCTCATCCTCGACGCAGCTTTGCGCTTATTTCGCGAACGCGGCTACGACGGCGTGAGCATCCGCAACATAGCCGAGGCCATCGAATACAGTCCCGGTACCATATACCTTTATTATAAAGACAAAAGCGAGATATTCTTCGCCCTGCAATACGAGGCTGCCGCCGTCAAACGGGATCACCTGTTGCCCGTGGCAGACATTGCAGACCCCTGGGAACGGCTCGTGGAGTTCGGACGCCGGTACGTGGATTTCGGCATGAAACACCCCGACCTGTACGACCTCCTGTTTATCACCCGGGCGCCTATGGAATACATTGAAAATCAGGAGTGTTGGAAACTCGGCATGGCCACGCACGCTTTCTTTCAGGAGACTGTTCAGGCCTGCGTGGATCAGCGTTACTTCAAAAGCACCGATACCGAAACCATTGCCTATACTTTATGGTGCCATGCGCACGGACTGGTGTCGCTGTTCGTCAGGGAGCGCATGCGCATGTATCCCGAGGAGCAACGGCAGGAACTGGCGGAAAAATCTTTTGCCATGATCGTAAAAATGGCCGAAAGCCTGTAACCTTTTCTGTTTATACCCGCGTCTTTTCGTTTCAGAAAAACAACGACTCACCTCCTCAAACCGACCATTCACAGGTTTAATCTTTCACCGCGCGGCTACCGCGCGTTTTTTTGCACCCGAAACTAAACGCTGTTCAGTTTATAAAAACTGTTTTTTACAATGAAAACGATACCTGTCTGTCTGATCCCTTTCCTGCTGTTATTGATGGGGTCAGGTTCATTTGCCCAAACCTCACCTGTGCTCGACGAGTATATCCGGCAGGGATTTTCCAACAACCTGGCTTTGCAGCAGCAAAACCTTGACCTGCAAAGGAGTATGGAAGCCGTGCGGCAGGCGCGCAGCCTCTTCTACCCTACCCTGCAATTCAACGCTTCCTATACCATGGCTGCCGGTGGCCGTAAAATTGATTTTCCCATTGGCGACCTGCTCAATCCAGTGCACAACACCCTGAATGATATTACCCAGACCAACCAGTTTCCCATGCTGGAAAACCAGCAGATACAGTTTTTACCCAACAACTTTCAGGAAACGTACCTGAAGGTATCCTACCCTCTGTTCAACTCCGACCTGCGCTACAACCGGCAGATTCAGGAACAAATGGTAGTAGGAAAAACCGCCCAAAAAACCGCTTACGAACACGAGTTGCGCTACCGCATCACCGAGGCGTACCTGCAATACCTGCAAACCCTGGAGGCGGAAAAGATTTGGCTGCATTCCAAAGAAGTACTCGCCGAACTGCGCCGCTTCAACGAATCGCTGGTCAATAACAACGTGGCCACGCGCGACGTAGTGGCTACGGCCGATTACGAACTGAGCAAGGCCGATCAGGAAATCATCCGGTTCCGCGCCGGCCAGAACACCGCCCGCGCCTACTTCAACTTCCTGATCAACCGCGACCTGCAGGCCGATGTAACGGTAGACACCAGCCTGCTCCGGCAATCGGTGCAGGCTTACCAGCGCGATCAACTGATCGCCGACGCTCTCGACAAGCGCCAGGAACTGTCGGCCCTGCGCGCCGGGCAGTCCGCCGCCGAATTGGCCCTAAAACTCAACGAAGCCAACCGGATCTTGCCCGACGCCTATATCGGCGCCCAGGCCGGTTTCCAGGGTTTCGGATACAAATTTAACGGCGATCAGTCCTACGTGCTGGCCCAGGTAGGCCTCAGTTACGATATTTTCAACGGCGGGCAAACCAAAAGCAAAATCCAGCAAGCCCGGATCGACAGCGAAAAAGCGCGCGCCCAATACCACGAAGCGCAACAGCAAATCGCCCTGCAAACCACCCAGGCCTGGAACAACTTCGAAGCCGCCCGCAATGCCTGGGCCACCAGTCAACTGGGCCAGCGCGCCGCCGAAGAAACGTTCCGGATCGTCAACAATAAATACCGCGCTGGCCAGACCCTGCTCATTGAATTTCTGGAAGCCCAGAACCGGGTCACTTCCGCGCGCTTGCAGGTGTTGCTGGCCTGGACGGATGTGCTGATCCGGGAAGCGGAACTGCGCAAAGCGGCAGGATTGTAACGCCAACTGGCAGTTGGCGTGTAAAAGAATTTCACTCCCCACACCTATTCACAACAATCAGCAACTCAACCAATCATGAATAAGATAAAATCCTTTCTCCTCTCCCCGGTAACCCTCGTTGCCTTTGCCCTTACCGGCCTGTTTTACCTGCTCGGCGGCTGTGGCAACCAGGAAGCCAAGGTCGATCCTTCTACCACCGGCCAGGCGCCCGCCGACGAACGTATCCCGGTGCTGACCGCGCCGGTACAAACCAAAAGTATCGACCTGCCCGTGCACGCCAGCGGCATACTCACTTCCTCGGGCGAGCAACGACTGTCGTTCAAGATCGGTGGCGTGATCCGGAAAATTTATGCAGACGAGGGCGACATGGTGCGCCCCGGCCAATTGCTGGCGGTGCTGGATAAAACCGAAATCGACGCCCAGGTGAGTCAGGCCAACCAGGCCCTCCTCAAAGCCGAACGCGACCTGTCCCGCGTGGAAGGCCTGTACCGCGACAGCAGCGCCACGCTCGAACTCCTGCAAAATGCCACGACGGGCCGCGACGTGGCCAAAGAAACGGCGCGCATCGCACAATTCAACCAGCAATACGCCGAGATCCGCGCCAACCGCGGCGGCAAAATCATCAAAAAACTGATGAACGAAGGCGAGATCACCGGACCCGGTACGCCCGTGTTCGTACTCTTCGAAACCGGCAACGACGATTGGGTGGTGAAAGTAAACGTCAGCGACCGCGACTGGGCCCGGCTGAACACCGGCATGAACGCCAAAGTAACGATGGATGCCTACCCCAATACCAATTTTACCGGCAAAGTCAGCGACCTGGCCCCGGCCGCCGACCCGGCCAGCGGGCTGTACCCGGTGGAAATCCGGGTGACGCCACAGGGCAAACGTTTTGCGCCGGGCCTGTTCGCCCAGGTGGATATTACGCCGAAACAGGCGCGCAATTATGCCGCGGTGCCGGTGGAAGCCATCATCGAGGGCGACGGCCGTGAAGCGTTTGTTTTCGCGCTGCAAGCCGACGGCGAAAGCGTGCGCAAGACGCCGGTACAGGTCGCCTTCCTGGAACAAAATCTGGCCGTCCTCACCAATTCACTGGATGGGGTAACAGAGGTCGTTACTTCCGGGGCGCCTTACCTGACTGAAAAGAAAAAGGTGAAAAAAATGCCGGAACCCGGCCTGACTCAATCCAAACAACAGTAACCTCACCGTCCACCGTCTACCGTCCACCGTCCCAAACTATGAAAATCGCAGAATTTTCCGTTAAAAACGGCCAGTTCACTTTTATCATCTTCCTGGCTGTCATGGCCCTTGGAATTGGCTCGCTGCTGAATATGCCCCGCGCCGAAGATCCGAAATTCGAAGCGCCCGGCTTCACCATCATTATGCTCTACCCCGGCGCCGGCCCGGCTGAAATTGAGGATAAGATCACCGACAAGGTGGAAGGCCGCCTGCACGCGCTGGAGAACATCGACCGCATGCGCTCCCACTCGGCCAACGGCCTGAGCGTGATCACCCTCGAATTCAAACACGGGCAGGACCCCGACCAAAAATACGAGGAGGTTATCCGGGAGATCAACGCTATTCGTCCCGACTTGCCGCAAGATCTGTATCGCACCGATATCCAGCGTTTCTCTGCTGCCGACGTGGCCATGATGCAACTGGCCATTATTTCTGAACATGCTTCCTGGGAGCAAATGCGCAAAGAAGCGGAACGCCTCGAAACGAACCTGGAGAAAATCCCCGGCCTGAAAGGCGCCGACGTGTACGGCTTCCCCAAACGCGAGGTGCGCATCGGCCTGAACCTGCCCAGAATGGCGGCCGAGGGCATTCCGGTCAGCCGGGTGTTGGGCGCCTTGCAAAGCGAAAACGTCTCCATTCCCGGCGGTTCGGTGAACGTGGGTGAACGCCAGTTTTTCGTGGAAACCAGCGGCGACTACGAAAGTATCGACGAGGTGCGCAACACCATCATTTTTGCCAACGGCGGAAAGATCGTCTACCTGAAAGACCTGGCTCAAGTGGAATTTGCTTACGAAGAACCGCGTCACCTGGCCCGTTTCAACGGCGCCCGCTGCGTGTTCGTGACGGCGCGTATGAAAAACGGCCAGAATATTGCCGCCGTGGGCAAAGAAGTGAACCAAACCCTCGCAACCTTTGCCGAAGAACTACCCGCCAACATGGACTTCCGCAAGGTGCTCGACCAGGAAGATTCCGTGCAAAAACGCCTGTCTCGTTTTGCCAAGGACTTCGGCATAGCTATTTTGCTGGTACTGCTCACCCTGCTTCCGCTGGGTACCCGCGCCGCTATCGTGGTGATGATCTCTATACCGCTGTCCATTGCTATCGGTTTGTTTGCGCTTGACCAGCTCGGCTACTCGCTCAATCAACTCAGCATTGTCGGTCTCATCATCGCGCTCGGCATCCTAGTAGACGACTCCATCGTGGTAGTGGAAAACATCGAACGCTGGTTGCGTGAAGGACACAACCGGCGCGAAGCGGCCATTCTGGCCACTAAACAGATAGGCCTGGCCGTACTGGGTTGTACCGCCACGCTCATCCTCGCTTTTCTGCCGCTCTTATTCCTGCCCGAAGCAGCCGGCGATTTTATCCGCAGCATGCCCATGGCGGTGGTAACGACGGTGCTGGCCTCCCTGTTCGTATCGCTTACCATTGTGCCTTTCCTCGGCAGCCGGCTCCTGGCCGAACACGACGATCCGCGCGGCAATATTTTCCTGCGCGGTTTGAAATGGGTCATTTCCAAATCCTACGCCCGCCTGCTCAACCTGGGCCTGAAATACCCCCGCTGGACCATGGTAGCCGCGGCAGCCATTTTCTTCGGCGTGCTCAGTCTCGCCGGACGCGCCGGCTTTGCCGTATTCCCGGCCAGCGAGCGCCCCATGTTTTACATCGATGTGGAAACGGCCAGCGGCACCAACCTCGAACATACCAACCGGGTGGTGCAAATGGTCGATTCCGTACTGGCCACGTACATGCCTCCCAAAGATTACGGATTGCGGAATACGGATTACGGATTGCCCGTTTCGCAAAAACAAGAAATGCAATCCATTTCCGGAACCGAAAAAAATCCGCAATCTGTCCCGAGGCCTCGGGATAATCCGCAATTGGTTTATCCCGGCCGCGGCGCGCCTGCCAAAATCATTTCCTACGCCTCCAACGTAGGCCGGGGCAATCCGCGCATGTACTACAATGTGATCCCGCGCAACGAAAGTCCCGACTACGGTCAGATACTGGTTCAGTTGCAGGAACGCACGCCGCCGCCGGTGAAGGTGGCCCTGATCGACGAATTGCGGGAAAAATTCAAATACGTGCCGGGCGCGGTGATCAATGTCAAAAACTTCGAGCAGGGGCCGCCCATCGAAGCCCCCGTGGCCATCCGCATTTTTGGCGACAACCTGGATACGCTGCGCAAAGTGGCCGGCCGGGTGGAAGACATGATCGCCGGTATCGAAGGCACGATTTACGTGGACAACCCGATTGCCTCTGTCAAAACCGACCTGCGGGTAAAGATCAACAAGGACAAGGCCGCCTCGCTCGGTATCCCGATCGCCGAGATCGACCGCATGGTGCGGCTCGGCATCGCCGGTCTGAATGCCGGCAGTTTCAGTACGCCCGACGGCGACGAGTACAATATCGCAGTTACGCTGCCCAAAGACAAGGTCTTCGCCGACCTTGAGGTATTTAAAAATTTGTACGTCAACAGTTTAAGCGGCGCCTCCGTGCCGCTGAGCCAGGTGGCGGAACTGGAATTCAAACGTTCGCCCAACACTATTACGCACTACGACAAGGATCGGTACACCCTCGTTACCGCCTTTGCGAAAAGCGGCTACCTGGCCCAGGACATCAACAACCAGGTGCAGGAAAAACTGGAGCAAATGGATTTCCCCAAAGGCTATCACTATGTGATCGCCGGGGAAGTGGAAAGCAGCCAGCGTTCGTTCGGCGGCATGGGCACCATCATCCTGATCACCATTTTCGGTCTGTTGGCGGTGCTGATCCTGGAATTCAAAACCTTCCGCAGCACCATCATCGTTCTGTCGGTCATTCCGCTGGGCATCATCGGCGCCGTGCTGGCGCTGCTGGCCACGGGCTACCCCTTCTCTTTCACGGTAGCCGTGGGCCTGATCGCTCTGATGGGTATCGAGGTGAAAAACTCGATACTACTCGTCGATTTCACCAACCAGTTGCGGGCCGAGGGTCGCGGCCTGACCGAGGCCATCCAGGAAGCGGGCGAGATCCGTTTCGTGCCCATCCTGCTCACTTCACTCACGGCTATCGGCGGTTTGATGCCGCTGGCCGTTGAAGAGAACCCGCTGTATTCGCCGCTGGCTTACGTGCTGATCGGGGGATTGATTTCATCCACGCTGTTGTCGCGGATCGTGACGCCGGTGTTGTATAAGTTGCTGGCGCCGAGGGTGGTGTGAAGGTCGATGGGGCATTGAAAAAGTAGAGTTAGGATTTTTTTCAAAAAAAACCCAACTTTGCATACAAACCGGGGTTTAAACGCTACTTCACCATGATGTCTGACATGACGGCGCCTGCCACAACAGTTAAAACGAAACCGAAAAAACGGAAAATTCCCGCCTGGCTGATCAAAGAGACCATCGACGGGAGGTCGTTTTATTACGCGGGCTACCGTTCAGTGCTGAGCAAAAGAAAAACGCTCGACGATATCATGCCTGACA
>CALEYM010000874.1 GCA_937926185.1 uncultured Bacteroidota bacterium
GTATTTAACTTAATTGTTACTTTCACTCATAATCTTTTAGTGGTTTTATGCTTAAACGCTTCAAAACAAAAATATTTGCCCACATTCTCCTGATTGTCGTGTTTTTGGGCGGTGTGGTGTATGGCATTTACAACCCTGGCTACACCGGCCTGGCCATTCTCAGCGGGATGTGTACGTTGGGCGCCGTGCTGAGTCTTTTCCATCTGGTGGATAAAACCAATTCGGAAATCGCCTCCTTTTTGCTGAACATTAAATACGACGACTATACCGCCACCTATACCACACAGGAATCCGACCAGTCCTTCCGGCAATTGTACGGTGCGTTCAACACCATCACCGACAAGTTCCGCGATATCCGGCAGGAAAAAGAAGCCCAGTTCCAATACCTGCAAGCCATCGTGGAACATGTGGATACGGGCCTGATCTGTTTCGATAAAGATGGAAATACCTTGCTGATGAACCGCGCGCTTCAGCGCCTGCTGCACAAATCCTACTTTCCCGATCTGCAGTCGGTAGAGCGCTTCAGCCCGGCCCTGCACGAAGCCATGCAGGGCCTGCAACCCGGCGAACGCCAGCTGGTAAAAATCGTAGTGGGCAACCAGATATTGCAACTGGCCGTACGCACCACCATTCTGAAACTCAAAAACGGCGAATACCACCTCTATTCTTTGCAAAATATCAGCGCCGAACTGGAAGAACAGGAGGTGCAGTCCTGGCAAAAACTTATCCGGATACTGACTCACGAGATCATGAACTCCGTCACGCCGGTCGCTTCGCTGGCTGCCACGGCCAACGAAATGATCGGCAAATTCAACACCTTCGATGCCGAGACCACCGAAGATATACGCACGGCCGTGCGGGCTATTCAGAAACGCAGCGAAGGTTTGCTGCACTTTACGGAAACCTACCGCCAATTGACCCGCATTCCCGAGCCTAAATTTCAGGAAGTAAACACCGTGACCCTGCTCGAAGATGTGCTGACCTTATTTAAACCTGGTTTGGCGGAACATGCCATTCGACTGGAAAAAAAACTGCCGACTGCACCCCTGACTATTCAGGCCGATCCGGAACTCCTGGAACAAGTCCTGATTAATCTGATCAAAAACGCCATTGAAGCGGTGAAAGGTCGCCCTGAAGCGGCGATCCAAATTGCCGCCGCAAAAGATCCGGAAGGCGCCGTAATCATCCAGGTGGCCGACAACGGCCCCGGTATCCCTGCCGATCTGCAGGAACAAATATTTGTGCCGTTTTTTACCACCAAAAATGAGGGTTCGGGCATCGGGCTCAGCCTTTGCCGTCAGATCATCCAGATGCACAAGGGAAGCCTTTCCGTCATTTCGAAGGAAGGGGAAGGGGCCATATTTGTCATCCGGCTTTAATAGCCCCTTCGACATTCGGCGTCGAAAACCGGACGTTCGTCGGTATGACGCGTCGGCAAACGGACAAATACGCAACCTTTTGATTCACATTGTTTCTTATCCGTAAACAAAAACACTTACTGTAAAAATTTACGGCTATGAAATCAATCCTTTTTTTGCTGTTCGCCGCTATATCTCAACAACCACTCGACGCCCAGGACGAATTCGCCATGGCAACCGGTGTTCTGCCACATTCTTACCCCGGATCCGAAACGGCGCTGGCTTCCGAGCCGGGCATTGCCGCCAATGTATATCTCGCCGACGAGCAAATCCTTATCAACCTTGGCAGAGGTTTCGGCAAAGCCGTTCAATTCCAGGTGCTGACCCCTTCCGCCGGATTGTTGTTTGACAAGGAAATTCCGGCCGGACAGAAAAAAATCCGGGTCGATCTGGCCGGTTTACCCGACGGGCAATACACCCTTCGGATCAAATTCGGCAACCGGTTTTGGGTTAAGCAGGTGACCAAAGGGTAATTTTATAAAAGTACAAGCCCGTGTTTATAATTTATATCTGGAAAATTTTGGAAAAAACACCCGGGAAACGATACCTTTGCCGCCCGAATTGAAAAATAAGCAAATCATCAGGCACAAATAGTCATGAAAAAAGACATTCATCCGGCCAGTTACCGTCTGGTCGTATTCAAAGACATCTCGACCGACGAGGCCTTTCTGGGCCGTTCCTGCGCCAACTCGAAAGAAATGACCACCTGGGAAGACGGCAAGGAATATCCGTTGATCAAAATGGAAATTTCGGCCTACAGCCATCCGTTTTTTACCGGTAAAATGAAATTCGTGGATACTGCCGGACGTATTGACAAATTCAACAAGAAATTTGCCAACACCAAATTCGCAAAGTAAACTTTTGCGTTTCGCGGGATGTGAACAGAATAGTCCTGGCAAGCATTTTGCTCGTCAGGACTATTTTTTATCCCCAACTGCTTAATGCCAATCTACCAACTGCCGGCTAACTTAATTTGCCTATTTTTGCGCCGCTATCCTAATCTTACGCCAGATGGTCAACCTTATCCTGTTCGACTCCGATGCCCGTAACCATTTATTGCCCCTCACAGCCACCCGGCCAATGGGCGAATTGCGGGTGGGCATCCTCACTTTGCGTGAAAAGTGGGAGCGTCGCCTGCGCGCTTCGGTCTCCTATATCACCCAGGAATACCTGCAGGAAAAATACCCGATCCGGGTAGAAGCCGAAAATCTGATCATCAACGCCGGTATACTGCCCAACGAATCGTTGTGCCGCCGCATCGGACAAATGGACATGAACGAGGCTTTGCTTTCCAATGGCGAACTGGTAGCCGCCCGGCTGGACGAAGCGCAATTCGAGGCGCTGATCGAGGATGAAGAGGTGCGCGAGTTGCAAGGCCAGGAACTCGGCCAGGACATTCCCCTGATCCAACTCACGCGGCTTTGGGAACTCACCCGCTTAAATCAGCAAGCCATTGCCGACGATTTTCAACTGCTGACCCAGGGCCGGAAGTCGCAAGTGATTTCATCTACCAACCAGGTATTAAACCCTTCGGCTGTTTTTATTGAGGAAGGCGTTAAAATGGAATGTTGCATCCTCAATGCTACCAACGGCCCTATCTACATCGGTCGCGACGCGGAAGTAATGGAAGGCTGCGTCCTGCGCGGTCCGGTAGCCATCGGCGCCGAAGCCATCGTCAAAATGGGTACGCGCATTTATGGCCCCGCATCGATTGGTCCCGGCTGCCGGGCCGGCGGCGAAATATCGCGCTCCATCATGCTGGCCAACTCCAACAAAGCGCACGACGGCTATCTCGGCGATTCCGTGCTGGGCGAATGGTGCAACATCGGCGCCGATACGAATACTTCGAACCTGAAAAACAATTACAGCGAAGTAAAACTCTGGAATTACGAAGACGGGCGTTTCGTCAATACCGGGCTTCAGTTTTGCGGGCTGGTCATGGGCGACCACGCGAAATGCGGGATCAATACCATGTTCAATACCGGTACCGTGGTGGGCGTTTTTGCCAACGTGTTCGGCGCCGGCTACCCCCGCAATTTTGTGCCCGACTTTGCCTGGGGCGGCGCCGAATCCGGATACCGCACCTACCGTTTCTCCGACGCCTGCGAAACCGCCGAACGGGTCATGGAGCGCCGCAAGGTGGCGTTCAACGAATTAGACAAAGCCATTCTGTATCATATCTACGACCGGACGGCCCAATACCGGTCATGGGAAAAATGAGGTTAGCGGGTTTGCGGGTTGCGGGTTTACGGGTTGCGGGTTTACGGGTTGACTCCTAACCCGCAACCCGTTAACCCGTAAACCGCAACCCGTTAACCCGCAACCCGTTAACCTTTAAAAAATGAAGTACGACCAACGCGGCGTTTCCGCCACCAAAGATGAAGTGCATGCGGCGATAAAACACCTGGATAAGGGTTTATATCCCAATGCATTCTGTAAAATATTGCCGGATATCGCCGCCGGCGACCCGGCGTATTGCAATCTGTTGCATGCCGATACGGCCGGCACCAAAACCAGCCTGGCGTATCTGTACTGGCGCGAAACGGGCGACCTGAGCGTGTGGCCGGGCGTGGCGCAGGATGCCATCGTGATGAACCTCGACGACATGGCCTGCGTGGGTTGTACGGATGATATTGTGCTGTCCAGTACCATCGGACGCAATAAAAACCTGATTCCCGGAGAAGTAATCGCGGCTATCATCCGCGGCACTTCAGACTTTATAGATACCATGCGTGAACATGGCGTACATCTCCACCTCGCAGGCGGCGAAACAGCCGACGTGGGCGATATCGTACGCACCGTCGACGTGGGCTTTACCGCGTTCGCGCGTATGAAACGCGCCGACGTGCTGGTCAACGACATTCAGCCGGGCGACGTCATTGTGGGGCTGGCATCTTACGGCCAGGCTGTTTATGAAAATACCTACAACGGCGGCATGGGCAGCAACGGACTCACGGCAGCCCGCCACGATGTGCTGGTGCACGATTATGCCACAAAATACCCGGAAAGCTTTGATCCGGCCATTCCCGATCAGCTGGTATATGCCGGGAACCGCCGGCTGGACGAAATGGTCGCCACCGGCCACCGGCAAATGACCGTCGGCAAACTGATCCTGTCGCCGACCCGGACTTACCTGCCCGTGCTCAAAGAAGTTTTCCGCCTGTACCGCGAACATTTGCACGGCGTTATCCATTGTACCGGCGGCGGACAAACCAAGGTGCTGAAATTCATTTCCAACCGGCACGTCATAAAAGACAATCTGTTCGACTTGCCCCCGCTCTTCCGGATGATCCGGGACAGCAGTGGCGCCGACTGGCGCGAGATGTACCAGGTGTTCAACATGGGGCACCGGATGGAACTGTACCTTGCCCCGCAATTCGCCGGCGACATGATTGCCCTGGCCGGCCAATTCGGCATCGAAGCCCGTGAAATAGGTTATGTG
>CALEYM010000875.1 GCA_937926185.1 uncultured Bacteroidota bacterium
GACAAAGACCAGAATATCCTCACAATCATCCCAGATTTTAGGTTTTCAAGAGATAACTTGTACAATTTAACTGTATGTCAATGAACTTTTTTCAAAACATTGTGTCGCGCCACTTCATTAAACCTTTATGTCGCACCGCAACCATCTAAACCTTTTATAACAAACACGAAATGCCCCCCAGCCGATCAGGGCGCCGAGCATTCCTCCTCCTATAACATCTCCCGGATAATGAACGCCTACGTAAACTTGCGCCAGGGCAACCAGCGAGGCCCAGCTTAAGAACAACAGGCGCCCAAAGGGCAAGACATTCCCGATAGCCGAGGCCGTATAAACAGCCACGGCAAAATGATTGGCCGCATGCGAAGACGTAAAGCTGTACCCGCTGCCGCATGCCGTCCGCATCCGTACTTCCGCCCTTAATTCCGGATCATTACAGGGGCGAAGCCGGCGTACATTTTTTTTTATAATTGTACTGCTTGTAAAATCGGCCAGCCCGGCAGCCAGCGCCAGCCCGGCGACGAACAGCCATCCCTTTTTATTGCCGTAATTATGCCAGACAAAGGCAGCCAGAAACAGATATAAAGGCGCCCAGAACCATTTTTCCCGAAATAAAGGCAATAGCGCATCGAAAACCGGATTGCTCAAAGAGCCGTTTATCCAGTGAAAAAAAGTTGTATCTAAAGTTTGCCACCAAGTCATTGGGAACGCGGTTTTTCTGTCAAAAGAATCAGCCGTTTGGATACGTTGGGGTCAAAAGGCTCCAGATTATGATCGCCATAAGCGTCCAGGAGTTTCAGGCCAACCGCTGAAAACATCTGTTGGAAATCACCTATGGAAAAAAGCCGGACACGCTCCCGGAATTGAAAATGGCGTCCGCCGGTTTCAAAATCAACCTGCTTGAATACATGTTTGCCTCGTATGTACTTTTTTAAATGGAATTCAATGCCGTCAATAGTTTTGGTTTCAACCCGAATCAGGCTATTGCGTACCCAAGCCGAATTAAAAAAATCGAGTACAAAAAGGCCACCCGGCTTGAGCCCCTTAAATACGTTCCGGAGCGTGTTCACATGATCCCGGTCGGTACTGAAATACCCGAAACTGGTAAAAATATTCAGGATGGCATCAAAATAACGGATACGAAAGGGCAAGCGCATGTCATGTTGATAAAAGGAAAGCCGCTCGTGTTCGAAATGACGGGCAAAGGCAATATTGGAGGCGGAAACATCAAGCCCCGTCACGTCGAAACCATTTTCGGCCAGGTAACGCGCGTGCCGGCCTTTGCCGCAGGCCAGATCAAGGACACGCGCGCCTTCCCGAAGCGGCAATACTTGCAACAAATTGTCTATGAACAATTTGGCTTCGGTATCATCGTGACTTTGATATAAAATGTGATAATACGGCGAATCGAACCAATCCGCAAACCATTCGCTTTTCATAACACCAGGTTTTCGGGTCGAAGGTAGGAGAGTTTTTTCATTGAGTGATTGAGTGATTGAGTGATTGTAAAACAGATTTAAATTCGGGCCGGTCTGTTATTTTCACCACCAAAAACGGATGAATCTGCTATTGGTTGCCGCCACGCCTTTTGAAATCGCTCCCGTACTTCGTTTTTTAGACAACGGATTTAGCCAAAGCGAGCCAGGCACTTATCAAAATAATGAACTGCAAATTACGCCTTTAATAACCGGTGCAGGCTGTGTGGCCACTGCCTGGCGCCTGGCTTTACGATTGTCCTCGGCTCCGTTCGATTGGGTATTGAACGCGGGCGTAGCCGGCGCTTTCGACCGTTCGCTGGCGCTTGGCGACGTAGTGCAGGTAGTCACAGAGCAATTCGGCGATCTTGGTGTAGAAGATGCCGGGGGAGGGTTTACCGATTTGTTTCAACTGGGCCTGGCGGACCCCAATATCCCACCTTTCCTCCATGGCAAATTATACAACTCCGCAGCCGGCCAAACCAGTTTTTTGCCAACGGCGCATGGCCTGACGGTAAACCGGGTGCATGGCAGCAATTCCTCCATTGAAGCTGTCAAAAGAGCCTTCCCCGATGTGCAGGTGGAAAGCATGGAAGGCGCCGCCTTTTTTTACGGCTGCCTTTCAGCCAACATTCCGTTTGCCGAGATACGCAGTATTTCCAATTACGTGGAACCCCGCAACCGTGCCAACTGGCAACTGGAAACCGCCATCGAAAACCTCAACCAGGTGCTCCTTGAGATTATAGAAAGCCTGGGCGCAAGTCGTAAGTCGCAAGTCGTAAGTCGTAAGTCGCAAGTCGTAAGTCGCAAGTCGTAAGTCGCAAGTCGTTTACTCTTCTTTCTCTGTGAATTTCACCCCATACTGTTCCAACTCTTGCATCACCGGCTCATACACTTCCGGCATGGTGGGTATATTGACGCCCGTAGTGGATATTTTACCCATCAAAAGTAATTTGACAAAAATACCGAGGGGCAGGCCCACCAGGCGGGACATGGCGGTATCGGAACCGTTGTTACCTTTCATAGTGAGCGTGGAGGTCAGTTTGTGTTTGCGCCGGTTGATCTCGTACTCAAAGACGTGCTGCATGATGACCATATCTTTGTCGTTGGGTTGGAGGGCCCATTTTTCGAGCAGGAGATTTTCCAGGATCAGGGCCGGCGTCGCGTTTTTGACTTTTATTCGCCGTTTGCCAAACAGCCCGAGCCATTCCAGTTTTTGCATAATTTCTCCTTCGGGGTCGGTTTCAATGAGTTTTGCCATCCGGTCTTTTACCGAGCCGGTGTGCTGGCTTATACCGAGAAATGCCTCCATCAGATCGTGATAAGTCAGTTTGTCGGAATCGACGATCGGGAAAGTGGCGTCGGTAAGACCGATGCGCACCAGGGCGTTCCAGGCATCGCAGAAACCTTTGTGCCGGATAGTGCCGCGGAACATCGTTTTAATATCCTGAAGCCCGTAAGCCTCGCGGTACAGCAGCGAATCCCGATTGGCATACACTTCCCATTCGCCCATGCCAGGTATATTCACCAGCCGGTACTGCCGGAACAGCCGACGGTAAGGAATATACTTCAACTTGCCGTCTTCCAGGAACTGGGCGGTACCCTGACCGGCCAACACCACGTTCCGTGGGTTCCAGCTAAACTTGTAATGCCAGGGGTTATTATCGCTTTCCGGCGCCACCAACCCACCGGTATAAGAATAAAAAGCGGTGATCTTACCGCCTTTGGCTTTGATCTGGTGGATGCGTTGCATGGCGCTCATGTGGTCGATACCGGGATCGAGGCCCAGTTCGTTCATAAACACCAATGCGCGTTGGCGCGCCTCGTCGCCCAGGCGGAAAACCTGCTTCGACACGTAACTTGCCGTAACCATGTGTTTGCCCAGAGAAATACAATCCTGCGCCACTTCCAGGTGCATTTGCGGTGGCAGGAGGGAAACCACCACGTCGTGCCGGTTAATGATGTCGCGCCGGTCATTCGGCTTGGAGGCATCGAGCCAGATAGCGCGACCATTCGGGTTGTTCCCCAACTTTTGCTGTGCAAGCGAAATGTCTGCATCCGCAACGGTAACAAAAAAATTATGCTGCCGGGCTTGCTCCAAAATATAACTGATAAGTGCCGTGGCGGAGCGTCCGGCCCCAATAATGAGCAGATTTTTCATGTTGATTTATCAATGATAAAATTCACAATTGTTGAGAATTTATTCAAACCAATAACTTCGTAATCAATTAATTAAAGGACTATAAAAATAAAATAACAATTCACAACCATCAAAAAATGTTATTTGCATCCCGATAAAGACGTCGCACATTTGTACCGTTAAAAGACGCCGCTGATGATTCAGACGAGAACCATACGGCGTTCTGGATATGTTCATGGGATTTCAACTTTTGGCGCGCTTATAAGCAGAAAGCCGTTTTTAATTTCGATTTTCAAAATTAAACCGGCCTTCTGCTTGCGCTAAAAAGCAAAAGGCCGGCCTTTTACAGCCGGCCCCCATTCCACAAGGGAAATGTGCATGGGATTAAAACGAATTTATTGCCATAAGGGGGGATTAATTATGGCGGAGGAAATGGATTCAAAATTTATCAAAGGCCAAATGTAAGCCACAATTTTCTGCCGGGCAACTACTGATTCCAAAAAAATCGCCTGCCGGTAAAAAATACCCCTGCATCGGGACAAAAACTGCCTGAAAAGCAAATCATTAACGCTTACATCAAACTTTCACATATCATCAAATCTGAAGCGGTTTATGAACACACCTGTTACAATCAAAATCAAAAACGGTACCATTCGTGTTTCTAATCCCCGCTAAATGTCACCCCCCCGTGAACACGGCTCACGTACAACGCCTTTAACGATCAATGTTCATGGGATTATACCTTACCGGTCCTGCCGAATGTGGCAGGACTTTTTTTTGCCTTACCTTTACGGGCAAATTTTAGAACATACAGCATGAAGCAAACGACGTTGTGGGTGTTTTTAACCCTTACCTGCACCTTTCTGAGCGCCCAAACGCCAGCCGATACCACCATTTACGATGTCGCCGAAAAATTGCCCATTCCAATGCTGGCCAGTTGCCAACCCCAGCAGCATCCGGGCTGGACGGAGGACAGCGTTCGCCGTTGCGCGGAAACCCAATTGCTCAGTATCCTGACCCGCAATATCCGGTACCCGGAAGAAGCCCGGCAAAATAACATTGAAGGCACTGTAGTGGCTTCGTTCATCGTGGAGCCCACCGGACGTATGTCGAACATAGGCATCATAAAAGACATCGGAAGCGGCTGCGGCGATGAAGCATTGCGCGTTTTACGGGCTTTGGATACCGCCGGCCTGCGCTGGATCCCGGCTATACACCAGGGCAAACCCGTTCGTATGAAACAAGCCCTGCCGCTGCGGTTCAAACTACAGGAAGCGCTACCCTACTACATTGCCAATACCAACGATACGATTTATACCCTGGTGGAAACGCAGCCCGGCTTCCGCGGCGGCGGCGATTCCCTGTTCGCTTTCATTGTGAACCGCCTGGAATATCCGGCCAAATACCGCGACAGCTGCAAAACCGGCGTCATCGAAATGGCGCTGCTGATCCGGCCCGACGGCCGCGTGGAGGTGGACAACCAACTGGATTTCAGCAACCTCGGTATGGATTTCCAGTGGCAGGCCCTCCGGATGGTGAACCGCAGCGCCGGCCTCTGGACGCCCGCCACTTACGGCGGCAAGCCTGTTACCACCACCCTGCCCTTGCGCGCCCTGTTCAAATCGGATCAGCCGGCCTGCGCCGCTGCAAATGAAAAGTTCGATCAGGCCATGATCCTGGCCGATAACGGCGCGGAATTCGCCGGCCAAAACCAGCCGGAAAAAGCCATCGAAGCATGGAACCAGGCCCTGTCCCTGCTGCCCGACAACACGGAACTGCTTTACTACCGGGGCACCGCCCTGCTGTCGCTCAACCGCAAAGAAGAGGCCTGCCAGGATTTTAACCGGGTAAAGGCGATATTGGGGGTGACGTGGTTTGAGTCGTTGCGGAGGCTGGTGTGCGGGTGGTGAGCGATGGAAACTTAACACTAACTTAATCCCCCTTAAATCCACCTCCCCCCCCTCCCTTCCTACCTTTGCAGCCAAATAAATGTTTATGAAGGAAAACCAGCCGGCCAAAAAAATCCTGATCGTGGACGACGAGCCGGATATCCTCGAGTTCCTTAAATACAACCTGCGCAAGGAAGGATACGAGGTGGTGACCGCAAATGACGGCAGGCAGGCGATCGGCGTGGCGGAGCGCGAAAAACCCCACCTGATCGTGCTCGACATTATGATGCCCGAACTCGACGGCGTGGAAACGTGCAGGCTGCTGCGCGAAAAAAAAGAGTTCGACGACACCCCGATCGCCTTTCTCACCGCCCGCGACGAAGACTTTTCCCAGATCACCGCGCTCGACGTGGGGGGCGACGACTATATCACCAAGCCGATCAAACCGCGGGTACTCATCAGCCGCATCAATGCGCTCCTGCGCCGCACCAACCGGCAAAACGCCGAGGATGAAAATGCCATTCACCTGCACGACCTTGTCATCGACCGGCACAAGGTGTTGGTTTTCCGTGACAACAAGCCTATCGAACTGCCGCGCAAAGAATTTGAAATCCTTTGGCTGCTGGCCTCCAAACCGGGCCGCGTTTTCACCCGCGAGGAAATATTCGATAAAATCTGGGGCGCCGACGTTATCGTAGGCAACCGCACCATCGACGTGCACATCCGCAAACTGCGCGAACGCCTCGGAGAACAGTACATCAAAACCATGAAAGGCATCGGTTATAAATTTGAATTTTAGTTTCCGGTCTTTTAGCCCCAACTTTGCAGCCGAATTTGCCTGATCATGTCGCCGATGTTCAAAAACCAAACCCCGCAACAACTGTCCATCATGGCCGCCTTCACTTCGGCGGCAGTCATCACCTTTCTGGTTTTTATCCTGGGTTCCTCGGGCTTTTTCCCTGTTTCCTGGCAAGGCTTGGCGGTATTATTCATCGTGGTGATGGCCACCGATTTTCTGGCGAATTTCTTTTTTGTCCGTTATTACATTTTTAGAAAGATCAAGCTGATCTACAAAGTCATACACCGCCACAAACTTCCCACCGACTTCAAGGCCGACAAAATCCAGATGAACCAGAATATCCTGGACGACGTGGACCGGGAAGTAGACCAATGGGCCGAAGAACACGACCGCGAACTGGAAGCGCTGGAGAAACTCGCCACTTACCGGCGCCGGTTTATTGGCGATGTGTCGCACGAATTGAAAACGCCGATCTTTAACATCCAGGGTTTTATCCACACACTGCTGGATGGCGCCATCGACGATCCGGTGGTCAACAGGCAATACCTGCAGCGGGCCGCCAGAAACGCCGACCGCCTCGAAGCCATCGTCGAAGACCTCGAAACGATCAACAAACTTGAATCGGGACAGATGGTGCTCGACCTGCGCGATTTCGACATCCGCGACCTGACCGACGAGGTTTTTGCCGACCTGGAAATGAAGGCCAAAGAGCGCAATATCCGCCTCACGTACAAAGAAGGCGCCAACCAGCATTTTCGCGTGCGCGCCGACAAGGAAAGCATCCGGCAGGTGCTGATCAACCTGATCCACAATTCCATCAAATACGGCCGCGAGGGCGGGGTCACCAAGGTCAGTCTCTACGATATGGAATCCTATATCCTGCTCGAAGTAAGCGACAACGGCCTGGGCATTCAGCCCGAACACCTGCCGCACGTGTTCGACCGCTTTTTCCGGGCCGACAAAAGCCGTTCCCGCGAAGCTGGCGGCACCGGGCTGGGCCTTTCCATTGTGAAACACATCATCGAAGCGCACAAACAAACGATCAATGTGCGCAGCACACCGGGGCAAGGCTCTACCTTTGGGCTGACACTGGAAAAAGCCTGACCAATTTGTATCCGGAATGAAAGTAAGAACTATTCGTAAAGATAAAATCAACGTCGTCACGCTCGGTTGTTCCAAAAACCTGGTAGACAGCGAGAACCTGATCACGCAACTGCGCGGCAACGACTACGAGGTGACGCATGAACATACCGGCAATAGGGCCAATATCGTCATCATCAATACCTGCGGTTTTATCGATCTGGCCAAACAGGAGAGCATCGATACCATTATAGAGCACGCCGCGCTGAAGAATGCCGGTAAAATCGAAAAACTGTACGTCACTGGCTGTCTGTCACAACGCTACAAAGACGATCTGGAACAGGAAATACCCGAAGTTGACGCCTTTTTCGGCACCCTCGATATGCCCGCGTTGCTGGCCCGCCTCGACGCCGATTATAAATACGAGCTGATCGGAGAACGGCAGATCACTACCCTGCCCCACTACGCTTATCTGAAAATTTCGGAAGGCTGCAATCGCACCTGTTCTTTCTGCGCCATTCCGCTGATGCGCGGGCAGCACGTCAGCCGCCCGGTGGAGGAACTGGTGCAGGAAGCGCGCAACCTCGCCCGCCGGGGGGTAAAAGAACTGATGCTGATCGCGCAGGAACTGACCTATTATGGCCTCGATCTGTACAAACAGCGCGAACTACCCCGGCTCCTGCACGCGCTGGCCGACGTGGACGGTATCGAGTGGATCCGCCTCCATTACGCCTATCCGAGCAAATTTCCACTCGAAATACTCGACGTGATGGCCGAACGCACCGAAATATGCAATTACCTCGACATGCCCCTGCAACACGCCAGCGATCCCGTGCTGGCTGCCATGCGCCGGCAGATCACCCGCGACGAAACCCGGCGCCTGCTCGACCGGATTCGCGCCAAAATACCCGATATTGCCCTGCGCACGACTTTCCTGGTCGGTTATCCCGGCGAAACGGAGGCTGATTTTGAGACCTTGCTCGATTTCGTAGAAGAACAGCAGTTCGAACGGGTGGGCGTTTTCCAATATTCCCACGAAGAAAGCACCCGCGCCTACGAAGTGCCCGACGACGTGCCCGCCGAGGAAAAGGAAGAACGCGCAAACCGCTTGATGGAAGCGCAACAAACGATATCGCTGCGCAAAAACGAAGCGAAAATCGGCCGCGTATTCAAAACCATTTTCGACCGCAAAGAGGGCAAATATTTCGTCGGGCGCACCGAGGCCGACTCGCCGGAAGTGGACAACGAAGTATTGGTGGAAGCCAAAAACCAGTACGTTCGGCTCGGCGACTTTGCCCCGGTGCTGATCACCGGGGCCGAAGAATTCGACCTGTTCGGAACCGTTCAGCGCTGAGTCCAGCGGGCTTTAAAAGCGTCCAGTAAAGGCCCGCGCGCAGTATAAAGCACCATAAACCCCGCGAGCAGCGCCAGCCAAAGCAAACGCCCCTGATATCGCGAGGTAATGGATGCGAACGCGCTGCATACCAATGCATTGAAGGCAAGCGCCGCCATACAGAAGATCAGAAACCAACGCGGCCCGGCCGGAACCCGGTTTTTCCACCATTCGTTCGATACCACGAGCGCAAACAAGACCAACAGGCCGAAAAACAGGTATTGCTGGCGCGTATTCATGCCGCTGAAATCGAGAAAGTAATCCCGGTGGTTTTGATGGCTGATCTTGTACAAGACCAGTTCCTTCGGAAAGTGCAATAAAACCGCCCCATACGGCGGCGTATTGACCAGCCACTTTCCCGTGTCTTCCGCCCGGAAATAAAAAAACTGGTTAAAGGCGCCATTCAGCGTCTGAATCAGATAGTCTTTTACCAATTTTGGAGTAGTCATTATACCGGCAATGATCTCCCGGTATTCATCCCGGTGGCTCATCCAGCCGCCGTCTTTATGGGCAGGGCTGTTGCCGCTCCACAGAAAATCGTCGGGCAGAGAGTCCCGGAATGCGCATATCGGGTAGTTTTTTCCTTCCACGCAGGCACGATCGAGATATGGTTTCAATAGCCCCATTTCATTCAGGCGCGCCATGGCAAATACGTGGGACGCCTGCTGACTTTCAAACTTTCCGCTGTACATCCAGTGTATGGCGCGTACGCCCACCCAGCCTGCCAGCACAAGCAAGCCTACCGTAAGCGTACGCCGGAGCGGTACAATCGCGCGAAATTTGGCAGAAATGCTCGCCAGAAGCAACAGAACGACCAATAACAAACCCTCCAATAAATGCGCGTTGTGCATGATCATGGACAACCAGCCCAGCAAAGCAATCAACACCACCCGTGACCTGGGCATCCCGGCCAGCAGCAACAAGGCAAGGCACGCAAAAAAAATGGGCGTAAACAGATCCGGCATGATATACGACACATACAACGAGCCGTTGGTGCAGGCTGTAATACCGGCCAATGTTCCAATAAAAAGCGCCGGATTAACCGTACCCAGAAAATGGCGGAACAACAAATAAATGGTCAGGCTGGTCAGGATACCCTGGGCGTAGATCACCCAAAACAAACTTTCCATCATGCTGGCGTGGCGAATAAACAGCCCGTAACTCAGTGGACGGTCAATCGGCACCTGACTTGTAAAGCCACTAAACACGTAAGTGCCGGTATCCGGATAAACGAAGGGGTAGCCGTTGAACAATCCCCAATAGCACAACAAAATGCCGCCGGCAATAATCCATACGGCCCATTGAAGTCGGTGCGAAAATTTCATGGTTGTTATATCAGATGCGCTTTTAAGGCAAATTTGAAAAGGTAAATTTGAAAAGTCTAAAGCCGTACTCAGTTCATCAGCCACATAGCCCGAACCAGCAAAATGGCTAACAACAGCCCAATTATGATAGCCAGGCCGATCAAAAACCGGTTGTTCTCCGTCCGGTTTTCCGGCTCTTCCGTGTCTATTGCCGCTTCGGCCAGGATGATGCGCGCGCGTTCGGCATCTTCCGGACGCACATGCAGCCGTACCAGCAATTGCAGGTGCGGCATGACCGATTGAGAAGTGGAATTTGCCAGAAAGCAGGGTATGCCTTCCGAGCGCAAACGCGCCGCCGCAACCTCCGCTTCCAGCGGCGAATAAAACTTGCCTACCACCTCCCCTGAATTTTCTTCGAAGAATTGGTTTTCATCAAAATCAAAGTCGTCCAGTATGTTATTCTGCTGCATCCAGCAAAAATAGGCAGAACCACGCGGGGATTATCTGCCTTTTTCAGCACTTTTAAATATTTTTTTCGCGTTTGGCACGGGTAGCCCTACTTTCGCAGGGCAACTCCGCACGATTGTTTAACTTGTAAAACGAACAAATTCTATGAAACTCCCCCTGGCGATAAGCCTACTGTTCCTGATTGCGGCGCTTGGTTCCTCCGGTTGTGGCGACGACGAAGTTAACTGGCTGGAACAAGCCAACTGCACCGGCATCGACGTCGACCTGAACACCTACGATCTGGCGGTAAAAGCCGTTCTGGATGCTTCCTGCGCGCTCGGCGGCTGCCACGATGCCGCCACCCAGTCGAACGGCGTAAACCTGTCTACCTACCTCGGCGCTAAAGCTGCCTTTGAAAACGGCAGTGCCCTCTGCGCGATCAACCATGGCGACGACTGTTTCCTTATGCCCAAGGGCGGCGCCAAACTGCCGTCGGCGACCATCAATCTGCTGGCCTGCTGGGCTAAGAATGGGTATAAGCAGTGAGAAGGCTACCCGGTTGAACGGGTTTACGCTGTAAAGGCAAGGGGCAAAACCTGGAAAATTTGGTCAGGTTTTGCCCCTGTTCAATCTTCTGGATGATAATTTTTGCCAGATTGAATGGGCAAGGGCGATTTCTTTATTGGTCAAACCGTTTTCTCCGGCTTCATCTGCGGAAAAAACAACACCTCCTGAATACTCCTTTGCCCCGTAAACAACATGGCCAGCCGGTCGATGCCGAAGCCGATGCCGGCGGTGGGTGGCATGCCATATTCGAGGGCGCGCAGAAAATCCTCGTCCATCACCATCGCTTCTTCATCGCCGCGGGCGGCCAGTTCGAGCTGATCTTTGAAGCGTTCGCGCTGATCGATGGGGTCGTTGAGTTCGGAATAGGCATTACCCACTTCCTTGCCGTTGACAAATAGCTCGAAACGCTCCACCAATCCCGGCTTGCTCCGGTGTTTCTTCGTCAGCGGCGACATTTCCACAGGGTAGTCGATCAGAAAAGTGGGTTGGATCAGGTGGTGTTCCACTTTTTCGCCAAAAATTTCATCGATCAGTTTGGCTTTGCCCATGGTGGGGTCGATCTCGATGCCCTGAACGAGGCAATAGGCCCGGAGTTGTTCTTCCGTGGCGGTTTCCACCGCCAGGCCAGTGTACTCCTTTATAGCATCATACATGGTGAGTCGCCGGTAGGGGCCGGCAAATTCGATCTCCGTATCGCCGCTCAGTATCTTTGTGCCGCCGTCGGCGCTGAGCGCGCGCGCGATACGTTCGAACATCTGCTCGGTGACGTCCATCAGCCAGAAATAGTCCTTATAGGCTACGTAAAATTCGAGCATGGAGAATTCCGGGTTATGGGTGCGGTCCATGCCTTCGTTGCGAAACATCTTGCCCAGTTCATACACCCCGTCGAAGCCGCCGACGATCAGCCGTTTCAGGTATAATTCATTGGCGATACGAAGGAAAAGCGGCATGTCCAGCGCGTTGTGATGGGTTTTGAACGGCCGCGCCGCCGCGCCGCCGTGAATCGGCTGCAGGATAGGCGTTTCCACTTCGAGCAGGCCCAGTTCGTCGAGGTAAGCCCGAATGGTTTTGATCATTTTGCTGCGCTTGAGAAAAATTTCGCGCACTTCCGGGTTCACGGTAAGGTCGACATAACGCATGCGGTAGCGCTGTTCCGGGTCGGTAAAAGCGTCGAATACGTTGCCTTCGGCGTCGCGTTTGACGATGGGCAGCGGGCGCAGGCTTTTCGACAGGAATTTGAATTCCTGCACGTGCACCGATACTTCCCCGGTTTTGGTTTTAAACGCAAACCCTTTGATGCCGACATAATCGCCCAGGTCGAGCAGTTTTTTCACTACCTGATCCCACAAAACGGTGTCTTCACCGGGGCTGACTTCTTCGCGGCGCAGATACAGCTGGATACGACCGCTGCTGTCCTGCAGATTCATAAACATAGCCTTTCCCGCTTCCCGGGTGGCCATGATACGCCCTGCCAGGGCCACTTCCTGATAGTTCAGACGGTTTTTGGTTCCGTCTTCCAGTACTTCTTCCCGGTAGTTTGCCACAATATCGGCGGCGAAAGCCGTTACCTCGAACATTTCGGCCGGATAGGGGTCGATGCCGGTTTCGCGGAGTTTGTGCAGCGACTCGCGGCGCAGCAATTCTTGTTCTGTCATATTATTGATGAAAAATAAATATCGATAGACTTCTGATTAATCCAGCCGCGCCACAACGGTTAAATTTCCTTTGACCTGTTGGTTGAGCGCAACTTCAATTTTTGCATTTAGCGGTAAAAAAACATCCACCCTGGAGCCAAATTTGATAAATCCCATATCGGCCCCCTGTTCCACCTCATCGCCTTCTTTGACATACCATTTGATCCGTTTGGCCAATGCGCCGGCAATCTGCCGGATCAAAACCTGGGCGGAACCGGTGTCGTACACCACCGTGGTTCGTTCATTTTCGGTACTGCTTTTCGGATGCCAGGCAACCAGTTATTTTCCCGCATGATATCGAAAATAGATAACGGTACCGCCCACCGGGTTGCGATTGACGTGCACGTTGAACGGCGACATGAAGATGGATACCAGCAGGCGTTTTTCTTTAAAAAACTCCGGCTCAAACACCTCTTCTATCGCACAAATCCGCCCATCGGCCGGGGCATAGGCCAGATGGTTGTCCAGGCTTGGGATCGGGCGGGATGGATTCCGGAAAAACTGGAGGATCAGCCCGAATAATATCAGTGAAAGCACAGCAACCGGCCAGAATAACAAAGGCGCGGTGATCCAGAGTAAAAAGTTTACAACCAGCAGCGAAAGCCCTGCAAGCGCGATTAAAGATTGTCCCTCTTTGTGGATTCGAAAAAACATAGTGTCGATAATTGGAGGGCAAAGGTCAGCTTTTCAGCGTATTCAACGTATTTCTTTTATGCCTTGAGATATTTTACCCATTATCTTTGCCCCGTTTTTATAGATTATTGGCGATTTGTCACTAGCCGGTTT
>CALEYM010000876.1 GCA_937926185.1 uncultured Bacteroidota bacterium
AACAGAGAAGCCCTGAAAGGGCGACATCAGTAACACTGGGCGAAGCCCTGTGGGATGCGACATCAGTAACACCGGGCGAAGCCCTGTGGGATGCGGCGCGTCCTGGGTGACGCCCTGTGTCATGTGCGACCCGGGCGAAGTCTCGCGGCATGTTCGATCCGGGCGAAGCCCCATGGCATGGAAGCTCCGGGTTAAGCCCCGTGAGATGCTCCTGGGTCCCACCGGGATTGCACTCCGTTTGCGGCGCTTTACCCGATCCCGTACTCCTCCATTTTCCGGTACAGCGTGGTGAGCCCGATATCGAGCAGGCGGGCGGTTTCGGTTTTGTTGCCCCCCGTATGCAACAATACTTTTTGAATCTGGAGGCGTTCGGCGGCGGCAAGGGAAAAAGCCGATAGCTGCGACCCGGCCGCGTTTGGCGGAGCATCGCCCAACTGCAGTTCCAGGGGCAAGTCCGCTACATCGAGTTTAGGGCCGTCGCTGAGGATGACGGCTCGTTCGATCACGTTGCGCAATTCGCGGATATTGCCTTTCCAGGCGTGCTTTTCGAGGCGTTGCAGGCATTCCGGGCTGAATCCGTTGATACGTTTGTTCATCTTACCGGCAAAAAACGCGGTGAAATGGCGGGCCAGCGGGCCGATGTCCTGCCGGCGTTCGCGCAGAGGCGGCAGTTGAATGTGGAACACGGCCAGGCGGTAAAACAAGTCTGCGCGAAAGTGGCCGGTTTCGGTTTCCGCCTTGAGGTCGCGGTTGGTAGCCGACAGCAGGCGCACGTCGGCGCGGCGCGGTTTGGTGTCGCCCACCGGGATAAACTCGCCGGTTTCGAGCACGCGCAGGAGTTTGGCCTGCAGGTCGTGCGGCATTTCACCGATCTCGTCGAGGAACAGGGTGCCGCCGTGCGCTTCTTCCAGCAGGCCGCGTTTGTCTTTCACGGCCCCGGTAAAGGCGCCGGCGCGGTGGCCGAATAATTCGCTTTCGAGGATATCGTGGCCGAAGGCGCTGCAATTGAGCGCCAGAAAGGGTTTGTTTCGCCGGGCGCCGGCCTGGTGGATAGCCTGGGCAAACACTTCTTTGCCGGTGCCGGTTTCGCCGGTCAGGAGCACGGGCGTGTCGGTCGGAGCCACTTTACGGGCCAGTTCGATAGCCCGGAGCAGCGCCGGCGATTGGCCCAGAATGTCATCGAAGGTGTATTGACGGCCCACCTGTTTCTCCAGTTGGCGCACCCGTTGCTGCAGCCGTACTTTTTCGACGGCCCGGCTCACGAGGGGCAGGATGCGCTCCTGGTCGTCGCCTTTGGTCAGGTAATCGAAAGCGCCGTTTTTCATCGCCTGCACGCCGTCGGGGATGTTGCCGTAGGCGGTCAGCAGGATCACCTCGGTATCCGGCCAGCGTTTTTTGATCTCCGCGGTGAGTTCCACGCCGTTGCCGTCGGGCAGTTTGACGTCGCACAACACCACCTGGAAATCGCCCTGCTCCAGGCGGCGCAGACCATCGCGGGCGGTGGCGGCCTCGGTGACTGTATATCCCTCTAATCGAAGGATGCGGGCGGTAAGGCTGCGCAGGCGTTCTTCGTCGTCGAGGAGGAGAAGATTGGCAGGCACGGGCGTCGTTTTTATTGACGACAAATGTAAACTGGCTCACAACAAAAACCGGTACGTAAATTTCACCAGAAAAATATTCCTTGGCTGCCGCTCGAACACATTGTCCCACAGGCTGCTTAGCAGCGGCGTACCCAGGTCGCTACCCGCATCCGGCACGGCGCCCTGCGACCACACGAAGTACACCTCCGAGCCGGGCACGTACTCCCAGCGTATCACCAGATTCGAGCGGAATTGAATAAAATTAAAATCCGGCGCGCCAAAGGAATAGTCCGTGGCGCCGTCGCGGTTTTCGTCTACGTTGTACCCGCCGTCAGTAGTCGTTATCTGTTGCGTATCGTAGCGGTGAAAGCGGCTGTCGTATGTTTTGTTCAGCGGGTCGGTCACGTGAGCGAAATTATTATACAAGGCCCTGAAAATAAAGGGTTGGGCATAATATTGTACTGTCAGGTCGGGAGTAATGTTGTAGGTCAGCCGGGTGGTGAGTGAGAAACTGCGTTGGTTCACTTCGCTGACGATGATGCGTTGTTCGCCCCCGGCATTGGTTTGCTGTACAAACTGGTCCTGTTTCCGCCAGACGTGGTTATAGCCCGGATAAACGCTAAATCGCAGGGCATCGAGTGGCTGCAGGGTCATGCCCACGTAGTATTCCTGTACCCGCACCGTTTTATCGAAGCCCCAGGCAAAAGAGGTGTTGGCGGAAAAGTATATCTTTTTCCGGCTGTCGCTTTCGAGGTAGACGAAATTGCCCAGCCCCGCCGGTTTGCGCAGCGAGGAGCCGCCGCGCAGGGCGTTGTTGGAAATGTCGCGCGGGTTCCAGGTGAGGCCCGTGCCGATGCGCCAGTTATTTTTAAACCAGGCGTGTATGTTGGTATTGAACGCGGAATAAAGGAAACGCCCGCCGAAATCCCAGCGCGCCCAATGGTTGTAGTGAAACCGGGCGTTGCGGAAAATGGAAAACGGATTTTGTATCTGGTATCCCAGCCAGGTGAAATGGTTGATCTCGTCGGCGGCCTGCAGGAAGCCGATGTCGTTGAGTTCGAGTTCGGGCGAGCGCCAGGTGAGGCCCGATTCGAATTTGAACACGCCGCCCAGGCTGTCGGGGGCGCCGCCGATCTTGCCGATGCGGAACGTACCGCCGGTGCCGGTGAGCGAGGTGCGGCTGCCGTCTACCCCGAGGTGTTCTGCATTGGGGCGCTGAAACAGGTGCGTGAAACCGGTCTGGGTTTCCAGAATGGCCTGTTCGCTGCCCGCCACGTGGCTGAACAACACATTGCCGCGGGCATACCACCAGCGGTTTTTCCAGTAACGCTGAAAATCGATTCCGCCCGAATACGCGCTTTTATGCAGCCAGTCCAGGCCGTTTTCGCGGTTGACGGCCGTAAAAACGCCGCCCAGGACGATATTGCCCTGATCGTAATCTTTGAGCAGGCGCCCGACGAAATAATTGGCGGCGGGCTCCACCAATTCTTCGCGCCGTTCGCCGCCGCGGTCGATGGTGGCCATTTCGCGTTGCGTCACGCTTTCGAGGATGCCCACCGACCAGCCGTTTTTGGTTTTGCCGCTGAACTTGGCCGCGCCCAGGATGGAGGCGCGGAGCGGCACGTCGGCGAATTCCCCGCTGCCCAGGCTCGGCGAACCGTGCGGAGCGCCGCCGATACGCCGGGAATAGAACAACAGGTCGGAATCGTAGTCGCCGCCGGCGAAGGAACCGGTGAGTTGGTAGTCGAACAGGTTGCGGCTTTCCATAAAAAAAGGCCGCCGTTCTTCGAAAAACACCTGGTAGCCGTCGAGCCGTACGGCCCCCGGGTCGGCCTCCACCTGTCCGAAATCGGGGTTGATGGTGAAATCGAGTATCAGGTCGCGGGTGACGGCCAGTTTGCCGTCGAGGCCGCCGCTGAGGCGGTTGCCGGAGCCGTCGGCGAAGGGGTTGCCTTGCTCTTTTTCATACCGTTCGGTTTGGGCCACCACGTAGGGGGCCAGTTCCACTTGGTTTTTGGTGGGCAGGTTGCGCAGGCCGTGCAGTTCGCCGTAGCCGCTGACCCAGCCGCCGTTGTTTTGCGGGATGTATTGCCAGGTGGAGCGTTCTTCCTTGCGGAAAATGCGGCGCATCACCTGAATGCCCCACACCGGTTCGGACTGGTTGCCATAACGCAGCTGGCTGAAGGGAATTTTCACCTCGGCCGTCCAGCCCTTGTCATCCACGTGGGTTTTGGCATGCCAGATGGGGTTCCAGTTGGTATCCCAGTAGTTGCCGTTGTCCGACACGAGTTCGTCGCCTTTTACCCCGCTTACCGACAGGGTGAAAGAAAAGGCGGTGCGCAGGTCGTGGTACGAATCGATATTGATTTCCATCCAGTCGCCGGGAAACTCGTCGCGGCGGCTCATTCGTTTCACGATGCTGTCGGGCGAGTTATCGAACGCGCGATAGGCGATCAGCAGGTATTTTTCGTCGTAGAGAATCTTAAATTGCGACTGCTGGTGCGGCGCCTGGCCTTCAGCGGGCTGGTATTGGATAAAATCGCCGCCCCATGCCACCTTGTTCCAGGCCGGCTCGTCGGGGATCCCGTCGAGGGTGATGGCGGCGTCGCCGGCGTGCTGGGTGTGGTATTGTTTTTTGGCGATTCCGGGCGGGGCGGGGCGGGTGTTTCTGACTGAAGTTTGGGCGAGCAGGCTGAAAGGAATTAAAAACAGGAGTAGCAGGACAGGCGAAGGATGCGTCATACAAGGGGAGGATTTTGCGTTTGCGTGCGGGAAAGACAAGCGCGGGACGGGATTGGTTGCAGAGGAACGTTCACCGCCCCTTACGCATAGCCATCCGATTCGGGCAGGGCTTGTCCTGTTGCCAATGCCAAAACCGGCAAACTTCAAATTAAAAGAAAAAATATTTTGCGCAACCGGGTGAAACCTTACCGTGAAAAACTACTTTTGCCCTCGTAAAGTCTAATCCATTTTAATCCGCGATAATCTCATGGCTGCTTTCCCATCAGGTTCGCTCAGGCATATTTAATCTGTACCGGGCAATTTCTACCCACCTTTTTCTTCCGGCTGCAGACAGTAGTGAGCGATTTTCCGACTGTTAAAGAGTCATTCGCATTGCACTTATTGGTTTAATCGGAATAATACAAGTGTTCTGTTCGCCCGAAAGGGCGGGTTCATTTTATGTTCAGATGAAAACAGGCCGCCGTCGCTGACGGATGGCCCTGTTGCGCATAATCTTTATTCTTTTTATTCCGGTTCATTATAAACTCATGAAAATGAACAACATTTACAACTGTATTACCAACGTATGCCTCCGTTTGAACGGCAGTATTCAATCGCGTTTACTGCTTTTGACGGGCTTTTTAGCCATTACTTTTTCTTTTAACACGCTTCAGGCCCAGGTCGATGTCAGCGCCACGGGCGGTACCATGAATGGTTCTTATACCACGCTGAAAGAAGCTTTCGACGCTATTAACGCGGGTACGCATACCAACGTCATCACCATCACCATTACGGGTAACACCGCGGAAACGGCCACCGCCGCCCTCAACGGAAGCGGTACCGGCGCGGCCAGTTACACGGCCCTCACGATCAGTCCCGGCGGCGGCGGCGCGCGCACCGTTTCAGGCGCCATAGCGGCGGGCAGCCCCCTGGTCAGTCTGGATGGGGCCGACAATATTATCATCGACGGTCTGAATTCCGGCGGCAATTCGCTTACATTCTCCAATACGACCGTGGCCTCTACTTCCGGCACCAGCACAATCCGTTTTCAGAACGACGCGACGGGCAACCTGATCACCCGGTGTTCGATCCTCGGCTCCTCCACGATGGCTACCACCACCAACGGCGGCAACATCTGGTTTGGGGCGGGCTCTACCACGACGGGTAACGACAACAACACCATTTCTTTTTGTGAAATCGGTCCGGCCGGCGCCAACCTGCCCACCAAGGCCATTTACGGCAACGGCACCACTACCAACGCCACCCTGTACAACAGCGGCAACCAGATTCTGAACAATAATATTTTCGACTACTGGAACAACGCCGCGCAAAGCAACGGGATTTATCTCGGCGGCGGTAATACCGACTGGATCATCAACAACAACCGGTTTTTCCAAACGGGCGCCCGTACGCAAACCACCGGGGCCATTCATGCCGCTATTCAGGCGGCAAGCACGACGGGAAACATCAACCATACAATTTCCGGCAATATTATCGGCTACAGCAACGCCAACGGAACGGGCGCCTACACTTTTACAGGCGTTTCCTCCAGTTCCCGCTTTTACGGCATTTATTTTTCCTCGGCCGGCACGACCACGCCTTCCAGTATCCAGGGAAATATCATCACGAATATTTCGGTGAGCGGCCCCATGTCGGGCACCAGCACAACCAACCCCTTTTCGGCCATCTTAATTGCTTCCGGCCGGGCCGACATTGGAAACATCACGGGCAATACTATCGGGAGCACAAGCAGCGGCAGCGCCATCACTTACAGCAGTTCTGCCACCGCAAACTCCGAGGTGTACGGCATATTTTTCTTTCCTTCCCAAACGATAACCATCTCTAACAATACGGTGGGCGGCATCGATGCCACCAACACCTCCACCGGCGCCATTATATTTTATGGCCTGCGGGCCTTTACAACCTCTACGGTTGTTAATACCTTCCAGAATAACACGGTGGGATATGAAGCCGCGCCGATCAATAACAACGCGACTTCCGTCTCCTCCCGCACCATAGGCATTTACTGCCAGTCGGGTATTGCCCAGGTGAGCGGCAACGTGGTGAGCAACCTGAAAATGGGCGCCGGCAATACAGGCTCGGGCTCTACCACAGGCATGATCGGTATCTGGGTGGACGCTACCGGCGCCACTGCCGGCAACATGGTGTCGCAAAATACGATTCACTCTCTGGTGAACAACAACGCATCGGCGGCCGTATCGGTCACCGGTTTGCATTACAACGGCTCCACCACGGGCACGCACACCGCGGCCCGCAACCTGATCCACTCGCTTTCCGCCTCGAGCGACATTGCCATCCTGAACGGCATCACCGTGCAGGCCGGCGCGGCCACCTACCAGAACAACCTGATCCGGCTGGGTATCGACGCCGCTGGCGTTGGCGTCAACAACGGCCTGACGATCAACGGGATCAACGAAACGGGCGGTACCAACAATTTCTACCACAACAGCGTGTACATCGGCGGCGCGCCCACTACCGGCGCCGGAAACTCATTCGCGTTCAACAGCGCCGTCACGACCAATACGCGGAATTACCTCAACAATATCTTTTTCAACGCCCGCTCCAACAACGGCGCGACGGGTAAAAACTACGCCATCGCGGCAGGCGGAACAACGCCGAACCCGGCAGGCCTGACCAGCAATAACAACGACCTGTTCGCCAACGGAACCGGCGGTTTTACCGGGCTGTTCAATGCTACCGATCAGGCCGCGGTTTCTGATTGGCGTACCGCTACCGGACAGGATGCCGTCAGTTTCGGTTTCGACCCGCAATTCATCAACCCGGCAGGTACCGCCGCTACCCTCGACCTGCACATCTCCGCCGTCAACCCCACGCCCATTGAAAGCGCGGGCGCTACCACCACGCCCGACGTGACCGACGATTTTGACGGCCAAACCCGCGCTTCGCTCTCGCCGATCGATATCGGCGCTGACGCCGGTAATTTCGTATTGCTGGATGTGGTAGGCCCGAATATTACCTACACCAATCTCCCGAACTCGATTTGCACCACGCCCGCTTCCCTGAGCGCCTCCATAACCGACGGTACCGGCGTGAATACCAATCCGGGTACCAAACCGAGGATATGGTTTAAAAAAGCGACGGAAAACAACGTGCTGCCTGCCACCAACACCCCGGCGGATAACGGCTGGAAATACGTGGAAGCGGCCAACGCCAGTTCGCCGTTTTCCTTTACCCTCGACTACAGCCTGCTGACCAGCGCCGTCGTGGCAGGCGACGTGATCGAATATTTTGTGATAGCGCAGGACCTGGTGACGCCGCCTAATGTGGGGACGAACACGGCAGGCTACCCGGCCGGTTTTACCCCGGCCAGCGTGGCGCTGGAAGCCGGCGCGTTCCCGGTAAGCAATGTCAAATCGTTCACGATACTGACCGACCCGGTCACGGTGACCAGTCTCGCGTCCAAAACCACGGTGTGCATCAGCGCCGACGTGGTGTTGTCCCTCGGCGGCGACGTTACCCAGGGCGCGGCATTTCAGTGGCAAAGTTCGCCCGCCGGCGCCAATATGTGGACGCCGATTCCCGGCGCCAATACCGCCACCTATACGGTAATCGGCTTGAATGCTTCGACGGATTTTCGCTGCGTGATCACCTGCGGCGGCGTCCCGATCGCGGCATCGCCCTCCACGCCGGTTTCGGTGGAGGTAAACAGTCCGATGATCCTGAGTACCACGCCCGGACTGGAATGTGGCCCCGGCCCGGTTAACGTCACGCTTGGCGCCACGGCCAGCATGGGAGCAACGATCAACTGGTACGACGTGGCAACCGGCGGTACGAGCCTGGGTACGGGCACTACATTTGTAACTCCGCCGATTTCCATGACCACCACGTACTACGTAGGCGCCAGCGAAGGCGGCGGCACAGGTACAGGCGGCCGGGCCGAACCTTTACCCGCTTCGACCGGTTTTGCCGGCAATAACTACGGCCTCGTTTTCGACGTCGACCAGGAGTTTACCCTGAACACCATCGACGTGTATTCCACTGCCGGTGGCGGTTCCATCATTATCGAACTGACCGACGCGGCCAGCACGGTGCTGCAAACGGCAGGCCCCTTTACCATACCGGCGGGCACCGGATCGACGCTGGCCAATGGCGCTACGCCCACGACCTTTACGCTCGATTTTACCATACCGCCGGGCACGGGCTACCGGCTCCGTTCGGCAAGCCATACCGGCAATATTGTCCGGGATAACCCTATCGGCACCAATTTCAGCTACCCGATACCCATCGGTTCGGTTGGCAACCTGACGGCTGGCTTGCTGGCCGGTTCGCCCAATACAAACACCTATTACTATTTTTATAACTGGCAAATTTCGACGGGTTGCGAATCGCCCAGGGTGCCGGTGGTCGCCACCGTGGTGAATGATCCGCCAACCTGTCCCGCCGATATTTCTGTCTGCCTCGATGAAGCCGCTTTTGCGCTGAGCGGCGGCGCTCCCGCCGGCGGCGTGTACAGCGGCAACGGCGTTAGCAGCGGCATGTTCAACCCGGCCATGGCCGGTGTGGGTACGCACACGATCACGTACACCCTTTGCTCGCTGACCTGCACTTTTGCCATTACCGTAAACCCGCTTCCCGCCGTTTCTGTTGATATTGACGAAACTTCGGGCCTGAACGACGACGACGGCGTACTCTGCGCCGGCGCTTCGGCTACCCTGACCGCCAGCGGCGGCGACAGCTACGCCTGGAGTACCAATGAAACGACCGCGGCTATCACGGTTTCCGCGACGGGCGTTTACACCGTCACCGTGACCAACGCAAACGGCTGTTCAGCCTCGTCGGCCACGACGATCACGGTAAATGCTTTGCCGGTAGCGGCGATCACACCTTCCGATGTCACCATCTGTTCCAATGAATCGGCATTGCTGACGGCTTCCGGCGGCATCTCTTACCTCTGGAGCCCGGGCGGCGAAACAAGCGACCAGATCAGCGTCAATATCGCCGGCACATACACGGTCGTCGTTACGGATGCAAACGGATGTTCTGCAAGCGCCGCGGCTACCGTTACCGTCATCGCTGCTCCTGAACTCGGCACAACTGTCGTGCAACCCACCGGTTGCCTTACTTCTAACGGCGAAATTGACCTCACGGTTTCCGGCGGCGCCGGCCCGTTCTCCTACAACTGGGCTACACCCAATGGCAGCGGCCTGGTACAGGGACAAGAGGATCAAACCGGCCTTACCGTGGGCACTTACTTTGTTACGGTCACGGGCGCAAACGCTTGCAGTGCCACTGCCGCGGTCGCATTGTCAGGCCCCGGCAACTGCGACGCCTGCCCGGTAATCAGCGCCGTCAGCGCCGGTGTGGCCGGCGTTTGCGCCAACGCAACGGTTACCCTGACCGCCTCCGGACTCGTTGACCTGGCAGATATTTACGGCATTACGTTTAAATATGCCACCTCGGCCATCGATCCATACACCGAAGGTACGGTGATCGCCACCGTTCCGAACGCGAACCTGGGCAACGGCGGTACCACCGCCGAAACCAGCACGGCGTTTGCCGCCGGCGGCACGTATTTCATTTACGCCATTTTAGATCAAAACCCCACCGACCCCACCTGCCGTCCCGTCGCGCAAACAACGCTGATCGTGGTAGACATCCCCTCGGTGGATGCGGTTGCCAACCAAACGGTCTGCAACGGTTCCTCTACTGTGGCAGTCAATTTCACCGGCCCTGTACCGGGTACGATTTTCAACTGGACGAACGATAACCCCTCTATTGGTCTGGCAGCCTCCGGCAGCGGCGACATCGCGTCGTTTGCGGCGGTGAACAACGGCTCATCGCCGGTAACGGCTACGATTACCGTGACGCCGGTCACTTCGCCAACCACGGGCGCCGAATGTACCGGCGCTTCCATCACCTTCACGATCACGGTGAATCCCGTGCCAGGCGTTGACGCGATAGTCAACTCAACCTTCTGCGTGGGCGCCCCGGTGCCCTCCATTGTGTTTACCGGTAATGTGCCTGGCGCCGTATTCAGTTGGTCGAGAACAAACGAAGCGATTGGCCTGGCCGCTACCAGCGGCACCGGCAACGTGCCGTCTTTCATCGCTGCCAATGCCACGGCTGCGCCGCTGACCAGCACCTTTACCGTGGTAGCGTCGTTTACCAACAACGGCGTAACCTGCACCGGAACGCCGATCCAGTTCACCGTCACGGTGAATCCTACTCCGAATGTTTCGGCCACGCCGCTGAGTCAAACGGTGTGTAATGGGGCGGCTACGACGCTCATAGATTTTTCAACCACGATACCGGGTACGATCTTCAACTGGACAAACAATACGCCTTCCATCGGCCTGGCGGCCTCCGGCAGCGGCGACATCGCGTCGTTTACCGCCACAAACGCCGGCGGAGCGCCGGTGACAGCGACAATTACCGTGACGCCCACCTTCCTGAACAACGGGTTGCCCTGTACGGGTACGCCGCTGAGTGTCACGATCACGGTGAATCCAACAGCCCAGGTGAATCAGCCGGCTAACGTAAACACCTGTGGCGGCGCCTTGACCACCGTGAACTTTACCACTACCACGCCGGGCAGCACCTTCAGTTGGACAAACAGCAATCCCGCGATCGGCCTGCCGGCTAACGGAACGGGTAATATCTCCTTTACCGCGGCAATCGTACCGGTTACCACCGTGGCGACGATCACGGTAACGCCCAACTACACCAACAACGGCGTGAGCTGTCCGGGCACACCGCGCACCTTTACCATTACGGTTGATCCGCTTCCGACAGTTGCGCAGGTAGGCAGCCAGACTTTGTGCAGCGGCGAAGCCACCGCGGCAGTTACTTTTACCGGCTCTATCCCCGGCACCGTGTTCAATTGGACCAATAACAATACGACCATTGGCCTGGCTGCCACCGGCTCCGGAACCATTGCTTCCTTTATTGCCCAAAATACTACTCCGGACGTACAGGTGGCCACCATTACCGTGACCCCGGTATTAAATACGGCGGGCGGTTCCTGCCCGGGTACGCCCATTATGTTTACTTACACCGTTTACCCGCGCCCGATCGTTAACGTCGGCATCGATCAGGTGATCTGCCAAAACCAGGCGGCTACCCTCACGGCCCAATTGGGCGGCGGGGCCACGGGCGGTACCTGGACGGGCGGCGCCGGCGCCTACGGCAATGCCAACAGCGCGACGACTACCTATACGCCGGCTGCCTCCGAATACGGCACAACCATCACCCTGACCTTTACGAGCAACGACCCGGCAGGCCCCTGCCCGGCGGTATCCGACGCTTTGCAACTGACCATCAATACGCTACCCATCGTAAATGCCGGCGCCGACGCCAAAGTGTGCATAGGCGACGCGCTCAATCTTTCCGTACTGGGCGCTACGATCACGGCCAACGGCAGCGGCGTGACCACCGGTACCTGGAGTACTACCGGTTCGGGTACTTTCCAACCCAATAACAGCTTCCCGGGCGCAACCACTTACGTGCCCAGCGCGGCTGACTACGCGGCGGGTTTTGTCAACCTGCGCCTGACCAGCGCCGACCCGGCCGGCCCCTGCAACCCCGTATTTGATGTTGCGCTGCTGACGTTCAAAGGCCCGGAAGCGCTGGTGTGCAACGACAACGTACAGGTGTCGCTGAACGGCGACGGTATCGCGGAAGTGTTGCCGGACATGATCCTGGAAGGAACGTTTGATGACGATTTCTTTACCGTGGCCGTGTACCAGAATAATCTGAGCATCGGCAATACCGTGAACTGTGCGCACGTGGGCAAAACCCTGCAGGTGCGCGTTACCGATAATTGTTCGGGTATTTTCTGCTGGGGCACCATTAAAGTGGAAGACAAATGGGCGCCGGTACTGTCCTGCGAAGACGTACACGTCATCTGCGCGGTGACCAACTATGAGCCTTCCTACCTGGCAAACGTGCTGGGCATTGCCGAGGCGAATCCCACGGTGGCTGAAAATTGCCCGCCGGCGACGCTGAGTTTCGTTGACGACTGGTTCGACCTCGACTGCGACGCTCAATACAGCGCCCGTATTTTGCGGAAGTGGACGGCCGTGGATGCCAGCGGAAACAAAGGTACCTGCAACCAGAATATCTACTTCGACCGCCGTCACGTGAGCGACGTGCTGTACCCAACCGACGTGACGATCAGCTGCAACAGCGGCAACGTGAATACCTCACCCTCGGCCACGGGCGCGCCTTATCTGAGCGCCTTCGGACGCCAATGGCCGATCTTCCCCAACGCCGGCAACTGCGAAATGCAATCGGCCTACGTGGATCAGGTACTGCCGGTGTGCGACGGAACGGTCAAAATAATCCGCACCTGGACGGTATACGACTGGTGCCTGCCCACCAGCCCGACGCCGCCGCTGAACCCGTTCTACTACATTCAGGTCATCAAAGTAACCGACGACCAGGGCCCGACGCTGGCCTGCCCGGCCAATATCACCGTATCGACCGATCCGTTCAGCTGCTGTGCGACGACCAATCTGCCCGATATGGTGGTGGAAGACGCCTGCTCGCGTATCAACTCGGCGTCGGCAAGGGTGTTGGTATGGGATCCGGAAACGGGCGACTTGCTCGCCACGCACGATTTTGATGGTACCCTGACCACTTTCCCGGGCAACAACCTCTGGGCGCCCGACACGCTTGCCGCCTTCGGCTTCACCCCCTGCCTGCCCATTGGCGCGCACTTGGTGACGTATACGGTAACCGACGATTGCGGCAACACCTCCACCTGTACCTACCGCCTGACCGTAGACGACGGTACGCCGCCGGTATCCGCCTGCGACGAATTCACACAAGTGGGCCTGGGCGGCGACGGCATGGCCTTTATCAATGCCTCCACCTTCGACGACGGCTCCTACGACAACTGTTCGGACGTGATGTTCAAGGCCCGCCGCATGAACGATAATGACTGCCAGGACAACGATTTCTTCTACGATCAGGTGAAATTCTGCTGCGAGGATATTAACGACACGATCACCGTGGTGTTCCGCGTATACGACGTGCCGGTTCCGGCCGGAACGGTTGATCCGGAAGATTTCCCGGGCGATTATAACGATTGTATGGTACAGGTATTTGTCGAAGACAAGATCAAACCCACCTGCGTATCGCCCGCGAACGTGACGGTAAATTGTGAAAACTTCGATCCGAGCCTCTGGGCCTACGGCTTTGCCACCGCCGCCGATAACTGCTGTATCGACACCATCACGGCAACCAACAACCTGTCGGCCTTCGACACGGTGTGCAACAAGGGCACGATCACGCGCACGTTCCG